>JACZIY010000415.1 GCA_014860845.1 Anaerolineaceae bacterium | reverse complement strand
TTTCTTCTCGTTCATCATTTGTTAGTCTTTGATATTTTACTGTTTGCATACGAATTATTTTATCTTTCTATTCGTTGCACTAAATCCTTGAGACTACATTGTAAAAATAATTACATTTCTTCTCTGAAGATTAATCCATATTTCTTTCGGGCCGCTAACCAGGCTTTTCTTAATAATTCATAGACTTCTTGCGGATCATGGATATTACGAAGAACAACGGAGGGCGAAGATTGATCTGCGCCTTTGATGAAAATATCTCCAATACCAAGAATACGTTCGCTTACGTTTTGAACAATATCAATATCCTGCACCCTGATAAGTTCGAAATTTTCAATATCTTTTCCAATTAACCCTTTAATAATCTTGATTCTTTCATTCGTCAGGGTGTAATTTTCAACCAGTGATAAGAATGGTCGGCCTTCCCATATAATAATTTCTTCTTCTTCCAATTCAACAGCAGGTTTGGCTACAGCCATTGGTTTGGATACATCTTCTAATAGTTCATTAACCGTTACCAATAGATTGTCTGCTAAGTGATCGACAAATTTGTTTTGTTGATCCATAGGTATTGAATTAATGGGTAAACCACTTTGGGCAATAGCCTTCCAGATACTGCTTTTTACTTTTGCTTGATATGTATCGATTGACATTCTGGCTCTCCTGAAAAATTAGGTTTTATTTAGGAATTTATGCATTTGATTAAAATTAATCATACTTCAATCTATTGAAGATGATTATTAATTTATAGGCGGAAAGTCCATATATCATTCTTGAAACGTTCTTTGACCAGTTCATGCGCACGGGACTTTTCCTGATCTGAATAATCTCCAAATGCAATTTCGCGATTTCTTTTGAAGCCCATCACCAACGCTTTTTGTAATTCTTCCATGCTGGCACCGGTTTGGTCGACAACACTGGTCACTCGTTTCTGGACACTTTTGATTAATTTATCGGAGATCTTTTGATCACTTACATTTAACAAGCTAAACATTTTCTCAACATCAACGCTGTAAAGAATGGTGCCATGCTGTAGAAGAATCCCATTGCGACGGGTTTGGGCATTGCCGGAAATCTTTTGTTCATTAACAAGAATGTCGTTGATCGGGGCGAATACTGCATCAATCCCCAATTGCTTCAATGCGAATACGATATCATCGCAAATCAAGCGATACGATTCAATAATATTGGTTGGAAACATATCCAATGGCGCAATCAGACTATAGGTCACTTCTCCGAAACGGTCATGATACACCGCACCACCACCGGTTAATCGCCGGACAACATCCACACCCGCTTTTTTGGTGGCATCCAGATTGACTTCATTCCTGACCCCCTGAAAGACGCCAATGGAAACAGCCGAAGGATCCCACCCATAAAATCGGATGGTTGGTTGAGAGATGCCTTTGCGCACAAATTCCATGATAGCTTCATCCAGTGCCATATTTATAAAGGCATTGAAATACTGAAAAGTGATCATGCGGAATTTATTCATTGGGTTACCTCTTCCAATAAATTGATAATATCATCCACGGTGATTCCAATCATTTCAGCTTCATTACTTTCCAGAATGTATCTTGTTTTTCTGAGCAATACATCTTTTTGAATCGGGACTGCAACACCAGTCAATTCTGTTACGATTTGATCGAGCGTTTCTTCCGGGTGTAAGAAAAAATCACCGGTGATTTTCAGGCTCTCAACACGATCCGCGAAGGTCACATCCAGACACAGCATTTTTCCGAACTTACGCGTAATGGAATTTGTTTTCATCATTCGCTTTCGGCTGAATATAAGGATCGGTGGACATTGCTTAATGCCCTCACCTGCTCATAGGCGTGGTAGGAGGAGCGTACCAGAGGAGCGCTTTCCACCCAACGAAATCCAAGTTCGTACCCATATTCTTTCAAATCCTGGAATTCTTCCAGAGTGTAGTAGCGCATAATGGGTAAATGCTGGCGGCTGGGTTGCAGGTATTGCCCAATGGTGAGGATATCCACTTGCCAGGAGCGTAAATCGCGCATTACTGCTTTAACTTCTTCCATCTCCTCACCCAGACCTAACATGATCCCGGATTTGGTGAGCACATCCGCATTCATCTTTTTCGCGTTTTCCAGAATAGCTTGAGACCATTCATAGCGATCCTGTGGTTGCACCTGCTTGAATAAGCGCGGAACGGTTTCCACGTTATGATTTAAAATCTCCGGGCGTGCATCCATCACGATTTTGAGCGCATCCAGACTACCTTTGAAATCCGGGATAAGTACCTCGATCGAGCACCCTGGTTGATATTGACGGATTTTTTCGATGATCATGGCGAAAATTGGTGCGCCACCATCTTTACGGTCATCACGATTGACGCTGGTAATGACCGCATGTTTCAAATCCATCGATTTGACTGCCAGTGCAACCCGTTCTGGTTCATCCCAATCCACAGCAAGAGGTTTTCCACGTTTTACATCACAGAAACCACAGGTTCGGGTACACACGTCACCTAAGACGAGAAATGTGGCCGTACCACTTCCCCAGCACTCACCCATATTGGGGCATTTTGCTTCTTCACAGACCGTGTGCAACTCTTTGCGACGCATCAGACCTTTGAGCCAGGTGTAGGTCTCGCCACTGGGTTGTTCCACTTTGATCCAGGATGGCCGGCGAATTGGGGTGGTATTTAGTTTTTGGGGGTCAACACGATTACGAGTAGGTTTAAATGTCATGAAGTTATTATAATGGTACAGAACCTAAAGTCAATATTTGTTGATAATAATATAATGATGAGGATCCATGAAAACCAGTTCCCAAATTTATGATGTAGTGATGGAAAATTACTTGCTTCTGGTAGAAAGTGACCGCCAGTTTTTTGCTCGTTTCCATTTGAGCCAGGTACGTTACTTCGCTTTATTCCATATATCCCAGAATCCTGAAATATCATTAACCGAGTTGAGCAAGAAATTATTATGCACCAAAGGTAACACAACCCGGATCATTCAGGGGATGGTGGCTGAGGAGCTATTAACTGTAACCAAAGACCAGGATGACCAGCGTGCAATGAAACTGAACCTTACTGAAAAAGGTAAGAATTTACTTCAGTTTGTAAAACGTGAATTTGATGAATTCAATCAATTCAGATTCGCCGGGATAGGGGCTGATCCTGAGCAATGGATTGAATTAAACAATACTTTGAAATCCAGATTAGAAGATAACTTCAAATCTTGACAGAAAAGAATGGATATGTGATAAAATAGTTGATATATCAACTAAATTAAGGAGATGTCACTTTGAATCTTGCTGCTGTTTATCATGAAGCCAAAAGCAAATTTGCTTATATGTTTGATCGGAAAACTTTACATCTCAGATTGCGTACTGCTCGTGGAGATGTTCCTTCTGTAACATTAATAGGTGGGGATCCATTTCGATGGATTCAGTCCAAAGAGGATCCGACCCATTGGGAATGGGATAAAACCGCTGCTTTCTTTGAACCCATGCAACTGGAATATCAGACAGCCTTACATGATTACTGGTTTGTTGCTCTTCAACCGCAATGGAAACGCATTCGTTATGCTTTTATTCTGGAAAAAGGGGATCAGAAAATTCTATATGGCAGTCGCTCATTTTTCGATCTCCATCAGCAACCAGATGCCCAATTTGAAACCAGTTATTACTTTAATTTCCCGTACCTGAATCATGAAGATCTTTTCCAACCTCCCGCCTGGGTGAAAGATACCATCTGGTATCAAATCATCCCAGAACGATTTGCGGATGGTGATTCTGGCAACAATCCTAAAAACAGTCTGCCGTGGGGCAGCGAAGAGGATACTATCTACAAATTCTATGGTGGCGATTTGAAAGGTGTGATCGACCATCTGGATGAGTTAGCCGATTTCGGTATCAATGGAATTTACTTCACCCCTATCTTTGAATCTCCATCTTCCCACAAATACGATATCACGAATTATTACAAAATTGATCCTGCTTTTGGAACCAATGAGCTGTTTGGCGAGTTAATGGAAAAAGCCCATCAACACGGCATAAGGGTAATGTTGGATGCTGTCTTTAACCACTGTGGCTGGTTCCATCCCTTCTGGCA
>JACZIY010000414.1 GCA_014860845.1 Anaerolineaceae bacterium | reverse complement strand
AAGAACCAGATCACGGCTGGTGTTATTACTACCAGAAAGCTTCCCTGGCTAGGCAGCAAGGCGAATGGCAGGAAATTGTCAATATTTACGATACCGTGGTCGCGGCTGGATACAAACCAGTTGATGACTCAGAGTATTTTGTTTTTGTTGAAGGGTTGGTTAACAGCGGACAAAGCGAAAAAGCCATGCAAATCGTCCAAAATCAGATAGGAAGCAATGATGCTTTAAGATATTCATTATGTAAGACTTTGCAATCTGCACCCGACTATTCATCTGGTTTTGGGTATGAAAAAAAGGCGATTACTGATTTAATCTGCCAGTGATAAAACCAAAGCCTGATGATATAGGAAAAATTTCCATCCGGTCATATCCAATTCGGGATATATCTGTTGTATATATTGTGCTATTGAAGAAGAAAATTCTCCAAATCATTAAAATTATCAAAGCGAATGATTAAGTGACCGTTTTCAATAAATTTTGATAAAAAATAGTTTAAAGTTATTTACCACTAGGAAGAAAATCCATCTAAAAAATAACCATCAATAAACCTCCAGACCCACAAATTATTCCACAAAGAAAAAAGCAACCAAGAAAAAAATGGAAGAAATTAATATGAAAAACTATCTCACTAATGACCTATTCAAAGGGCTGCATTCTGTTTGTGTTAGAATCACTGAATGATGGATCAAACCTGGATTTTGGCTTCGAATTCACCTCGCAGAAGCGCGTTGCTGAGCTTATTCCAGCAGCCATTTCAAGTGGTTCCGGCTGATATTGATGAAACAGAATATCCCGGGGAAGCTCCCGGTGATTATGTGTGCCGTCTTGCAAAAACAAAGGCTGAAGTGGTTGGCCAACGTTTTCCAAACGCAGTGTTAATTATTGCAGCGGACACAACCGTGGCGGATGGTGAGGAAATCTTGGGGAAACCTGTTGACCAGGCAGACGCCTGCCGTATGCTCAGGCAATTAAGAGGTCGTAATCACCAGGTATATACTGCCATCACGTTGATGGTTCCAGAAAAAGGTATTTTGGCACAGGAATTATGTCTTTCTCAGGTTCCTATACGTAATTATTCGGATGAAGAAATTGAGACTTATGTCCAAACAGAAGATCCAATGGATAAGGCTGGTGCGTACGCCATTCAACATAAAGGTTTTCATCCAGTGGAGGATTTTAAAGGTTGTTTTGCCAGTGTGATGGGTTTCCCTGCCTGTCATCTGGCACGTAGTCTCGAGAAAATTGGATTGATACCTGCCATAAAAATAGATTTCGCATGTCAACAATATTTGGATTATGATTGTCCTATAGCCCAATTGGTCTTAACTGGAGTCAACATAGGATGAGAAGAAAAAACTGGGGTGATAACTCCCGGAGGAATGCATGAAAAGGTTGATTAGCCTTATCTTATTACTAATCGTATTGATCAGTGCCTGTACATCGACGCCCACAGATACTCCTACTGCCACTGTTCCGGCTTCCACAGCAACGTTACCAGGGCCTCAAATCAATACCACACGTCCACCGGATGTAAAGCAATCTGCACAGACGTATTTGAACATGTGGGCGGATGAAAATTATGAAGGTATGTACGCAATGCTCAGCCGTTTGAGCCAGGATGCATTCCTTAAAGATGATTTTATCAAGCGCTATCAGGATACGACCAATGCCCTGACCCTGATTGAATTGACCGGTGAAGTAACCTCTGCGTTGACCAATCCACGCGATGCGCAAGTTGGATACACCGTGAATTTTGAAACAGCCCTGGTGGTCACCATCAGCAGAAATATGGTTATGAACCTGACCATGGAAGACAATCTTTGGAAGGTGCAATGGGAAGAGGGGATGATAATGCCCGAACTTAAGGGTGGCAATTACCTTTCCATGGATATTAGCGCGCCAGCCCGTGGCAATATTTATGACAAGGATGGCAATGCACTGGTAGCGCAATCTGAGATCGTGGCATTGGGCATCACGCCTGGTGGGATCGGGGATGAACAACATGGCGCATTGGTCAGCTATCTGTCTGAATTAACCGGATTGAACGCGGATTACATTCGTTCAAAATATGAATATGCCGGACCGGATTGGTATATTCCGATTGGAGAAACAGCTCGATCTAACGTAGACCGTTATTACAGCACGTTATCCACGCTGGGTGGATTGAACATGAATTATTACACCTCCCGCTATTATTTTGATGGCGGTGTGGCAGCGCACATCACCGGATATGTACAATCTATCTTCCCCGAGGAATTGGATGAATACAAACGGATGGGCTACCGCGGTGATGAAAAGGTTGGCCGTACCGGTTTGGAAGCCTGGGGGGAAGAAGTGCTGATCGGTAAAAAAGGCGCTTCATTGTATGTAGTTCGCCCGGATGGTTCGATTGATACCAGAATTGGATATTCTGATTCGCAGTTATCTCAATCCATCTATACTACGATTGAACAGGACTTTCAAGCTGAAGTGGAA
>JACZIY010000052.1 GCA_014860845.1 Anaerolineaceae bacterium | reverse complement strand
GTTGAAACTTATATAAATCAATTACCATAATACGAGCAGATTAAGAGTGTGTGATTATTTCAGATTAATATAAAATTTTTCTTATCCGTTCAATTAAAAAACTCCCGTAATTGAGAGTTTTTTTGTAATGATCAAAAATAGATAATTATTTGCGGACGTGTAATGCATCCCATCCTGCATATTCAGCAGTTTCACCAAGTTCAGCTTCGATACGAAGGAGTTGATTGTATTTCGCTACACGATCAGATCGTGCAGGTGCACCGGTCTTAATTTGACCAGTATTCAATGCAACCGCTAAATCCGCAATGGTTGAGTCTTCTGTTTCACCAGATCGATGTGAAGTTACTGCTGTCCAACCAGCACGATGTGTTGTTTCAATTGCTTCCAATGTTTCAGTAAGACTTCCAATTTGGTTAAGTTTAATTAATACACTGTTTGCAGCTTTTTCTTTAATTGCCCGGCGGATTCTCTCAGGATTGGTGACTAACAAGTCATCGCCAACAATCTGGATTTTATCTCCAACTTCGCTCACAAACATCTTCCATCCATCCCAATCATCTTCTGCTAAACCGTCTTCGATTGAGACGATGGGATATTGATCTACCCAATTCTTCCAGAAAGCAACCATTTGTTCCGAGGATAATTTCTTACCTTCTTTGCGTAAATTGTATGTTTTGGTTTCTGATTCGTAAAATTCAGATGCAGCTGGGTCCAGGGCAATACCGATTTGTTCTCCAGCTTTGTAACCAGCTTTTTCGATTGCTTCAAGGATCACTTCGACAGCTTCAACATTTGCTTTGAGAGCTGGTGCATATCCACCTTCATCTCCAACAAGGGTGGCATATCCACGAGATTTAAGAACACTTTTCAATGCATGATAAATTTCTGTACCCCAACGAAGCCCTTCAGCAAAATTCGGTGCTCCTAATGGCATCACCATGAATTCCTGAGCATCCGTCGATTGCCAGGCTGTATGAGCTCCGCCATTCAGGATATTCATCATTGGCACTGGTAATACGTGAGCGTGCACGCCACCCAAATAGCGGTATAACGGCAATCCCATGGAGTTTGCGGCTGCTTTCGCAACGGCTAATGAAGTTCCAAGGATTGCATTGGCACCTAATTTCGATTTATTCTCAGTACCATCCAATGCCAATAGTGCCATATCAATAGCGCGTTGTTCGGTCGCATCCCAATCAATCAAAGTATCTGCGATCTCTGTGTTTACATTCTCGACCGCCTTGAGTACGCCTTTCCCACCAAATCGTTCTTTATCACCATCACGAAGTTCTAATGCTTCATGTGATCCAGTTGATGCACCAGATGGGACTGCAGCACGACCCCAACTTCCATCAGCTAATACAACCTCTACCTCAACAGTTGGGTTGCCACGCGAATCAAGTACTTCCTGACCATAAATTGAAACAATCGTTGTATCCATTATTACCTCTCATTTAATTGATTATGTAAAATTCCACTTTCAATTCCTTAGTATAACCGTTTTTAGACTCTATAGGAAAAGATTTGGAATTATTTTGCTTATTTCTTACTGGAATAGACTCCGGCAGCCTGAATAAATTTATCAAATAATGGGTGTGGACGATTTGGTCTCGAAAGAAATTCTGGATGGAATTGGGTTGCAAGCATAAAGGGATGATCCTTAAGTTCAGCAATTTCTACCAGCTTTCCATTGGGCGATAACCCAGAAAAAACCATACCATTTTTTTCAAATATTTCCCGATAACGATTATTAAATTCAAACCGGTGTCTATGTCTTTCTTCCACTAATTCTATCTGGTATGCATCCTGGGCATGTGTATCTGGTTGTAAATGACATGGATATAATCCTAACCTCATGGTTCCACCCATATCAGTTATGTGTTGTTGATCAGGCATTAAATCGATGACTGGATGTGAAGTTGACCGATCAAACTCAAATGAATTTACGGATTCATCATTGAAAATAAACCTGCCAAATTCAACAACCATTAATTGCATTCCCAGGCAGAGACCAAGAAATGGTTTTTTATGAATACGTGCAAAACGAGCAGCAGCGATTTTTCCTTCAACCCCTCTGCTTCCAAATCCACCGGGAACAATGATACCATCTGCTTCTGTAAGTAAATCAAAAAATTTACCTTTTTCTAAATCCGACGAATGAATCCAATCAATATCAAGATCCATATTTTGATTCACCGCGGCGTGATTTAATGCTTCGCGAACGCTCATATAAGCATCATGTAATTCAACATATTTTCCGACTAATGCAATCCTCAATTTTGGTCTTTCCTTGGAAATCTTTTCAATCATTTCTTCCCATTGGTTCCAGTCAGGAACCTGATTGGGTTGAAGTCCAAGGCGTTTAACAATCAATTCCCCAACATTTGCTTTCTCTAATAGCAAAGGCACCTGATATAAATTTGTCGCAGTCATCATTGGGATGACCGCCTCACGACTTACATCACAAAATAGGGCGATTTTTTCACATAAATCTTCATGAATTGGATAATCTGATCTGGCGATGATCATATCAGGGGAAATACCGATGGATCGCAATTCTCTAACGGAGTGTTGAGTGGGTTTGGTCTTCATTTCTCCTGTTGCCCCAATCGTAGGTAGCCAGGTAACATGAACAAACATCGTGTTTTCACGACCCAAATCACTGCGCAATTGTCTGATTGTTTCCAAAAATGGTTGAGACTCTATATCCCCGACCGTCCCACCAACTTCTACCAGCACAATTTCCGCATCAGTAGTTTTACCCACCAAGGAGATACGACGTTTGATTTCATTGGTAATGTGTGGAATAACCTGAATTGTTCCCCCCAGATAATCACCACGCCTTTCTTTACTGATTACCTCTGCATATACCTGACCAGTCGTCACGTTGCATTCTTTACGCAGCCGAATATCAATAAAGCGTTCATAATGGCCAAGATCAAGGTCAGTCTCTGCCCCATCATCGGTTACGAAAACCTCTCCATGTTGATAGGGGCTCATCGTACCGGGATCAACATTAATGTATGGGTCTAATTTTTGAACACCGACCCTGATTCCACGTTCTTTCAGGAGACGACCAATTGCAGCGGCTGTGACACCTTTACCCACAGAACTTACAACACCACCAGTAAAAAAAATGTATTTGGTATTCATTCAGTCTCCCTCGAGTAATTTCACAAAAAAATTCGAAATTGGATTAATGGATAGAAATTTTTTTTAATTAACTTTGATAAAAAATTTTACCATTTAAACCTTCATACGAAGGGAAATTAATAAAAAAACCACTCTTTCGAGTGATCTTTTATGTTCAGATGCTTGGGAGAGAAAAAAAATTAATTCGTTTTTTGATCCAGGGTTCGGGCTAATAAATCATCCTGTACAGATTGAGCTTTAGCAACTTTCTTTTTTGTTTCATGTTTTTTTGCGTTTGCCTTATCCATTGCAGCTCGGATTGCTAATTCCATCGCTGTAGGTTCCTCTTCTGCCTGACCATTTGCCAGATCAAATTCTAATGAAGAAAATTCTGTGGAATCCTTCTTCCGATTTTTCTTTTCTCGTTTCTTGCGAACTGGTTTTTCTCTTTTAGATTGATCATCTGTATAAAATACAGGAGTTTGCTGATCAACTTTTTCTTCTTTTTCAGGTTCTGGCGTTAAGGCTTTAATTGAAAGTTTGATTTGTTTCTTTTTACGATTGAAATCAATAATTTCTGCTTCAATCTCATCGCCTTCTTTCATCACATCAGCTGGTGTGCGCACATATCCATGAGCCATTTCACTGATATGAATTAAACCGGGGCGTTCTGCACCAATTTCAACAAAAGCGCCAAATGTCTCTAACCGGACAACTTTGCCTTTTACGGCCAGACCGTTTTTGATTTCTCGCCATTCTAAATCCAATGGTCTAATCATGGTGAGTTCGATTCGTTGATCTCGAACTCGTTTTACCCAAACATCAAGTTCTTCGCCTTCTTTCAAGACATCACTGACAGAAAGAATAGGCTCATTTGAGTTTGAGACCATTTGGGAAACATGAAGCATTGCCGGTTTTTCCGCTCCAATATCGATAGCTGCCCCGGCCAGTGTGGTTTTTAGCACTTTACCGGTGAATTTTAGCTTCTGTTTGATTTCGGAAATCGGTATGCGGTTTGTTTCCGCTGTTACATTTTGTTCCATTAAACACTCTCCCAAGTTATTTTTTCAGCGGAGATTGATTATAATACCCGCAATAAGAACTGTCAAACACCAATATGAGGTGCAGACAGAGATCTTTTTTTATTTTTATATCATACCATTAGTTATTTAAGAGCAAATCTATTGCTTTTTCTAATTGTGTATCTCTTTCTGCTTGAATATCTTCCTCAGTAATTTCAATTTCATAATCAGGTGCGAGACCTAAAGCATTGATTTGCCTTTCGTTGGGTGTTAACCAGCGAGCAATTGTAACTCGAATTGCGCCCTGATCATTCTGAAGTGTAACCCAATTCTGGACAGACCCTTTTCCATAGCTAGTCTTGCCAACCAAAACACCACGTCCATAATCCTGAATTGCGCCGGCTGTGATTTCCGAGGCTGAAGCAGTGCCTTCATTGATCAACACCACCAATGGTATTTCAGTTGCCAGTCCATTGGGTTTTGCTTTATACGTGATACGTTCGCCATCACCAAACTCTTCATACATGATGGGGCTTTGACTCACAAATTCCGACGCAACATCTATGGCTGTATTCAGGTAACCACCACCATTATTTCTCATATCCAGAATTAAGCCGGCAGGTTTTTGTTTAAGAAGGTCTTTCAATATATTTCTCAGATCCTGGTGGGTTTTTTCTCCAAAATTAATTAATTGGATGTATGCAATGTCATCTTCGAGCATTTCACCTGTGACACTGGGTATCGTAATTTTTTGGCGGGTGATCGTTACATCAAAAGTTTCATCGGTTGAAGAACGAAAAATTGTTAATGTTACATCCGTACCTGCTTCACCCAAAATTCTTCTGAGAACTAAATTGCCTTCTACCCCAGTCATATCTTCACCATCGACTGCAATTACCTGATCGTCAGGTTTTAAACCTTGTTTCTCAGCCGGAGAATCAGGCATTGGGCTGATAATGATAATATATTCACCAGTTACATCCACCCAGGCACCAATACCTTCATATTCTCCTTGAAGGGGTGTATTTTGTTGGCGAAACATTTCGGGATCCATATAAGATGTATGGGGGTCTCCCAGAGAGTCCAGCATTCCAGTTATAGCTCCACGCATCATGATTGTTTGATCGACAGGTTGATCAACATATTGGTCATTTACATAATTCCATGTTTCCCAAAAAGGTTCGAAGAGTTTATCTAACTCCTCTGAATTGGAGGTGGAAAATGTTTGATTTGTTATTGTTGTGGTTGTAGCAGTGGTATTGTTTTGATTCAACAAAGGAAATGCCTGTCCAACCAGGAAACCTCCTGAAAAAGAACCAAATATGATTATGATTAATGCAATTACCAGTAGTATAAATTTCCAGGGACTGGAGTTCATAAATTCTCCTTATTTATGTTTTCATTTTTAATATTTTTTACTAATAAAGAAAGTTCTTCTAAATCCTTATTTTCTTTTTTGAAAGGATCTCGAAGTGTTTCAGCTGATTTTTTGAGGATGTGAAAAGAGCTTCCTGATTTCTTTTTCTTGAAAGAGGTGAATAACCACACATTTGTAGCTAAAATCAAGATGATAAACAAGATGAGAAAAAGCTCTTTGTATGCAGATAAATCCATTTAGTTCACCTTGCCTGTAGCAATTTCCGGATAGATGCTGAGTAAATCTTCAATTTTCGTAATCTGGTTCAATTCATTTTTTTGACTATAACTGTTTTCGGTAACCCAAACTGTTTGCAAACCAAGTTTTCCAGCCATCTGTACATTGCGTAAATTATCATCAATTAAAAGGGTATTTTGAGTAATTGAAATTTTAAGTTTTTCCATTGCAATTTGAAAGGATTCAGCCATAGGTTTACAAAATGGACTCACATCCAAAATATCGATGATTTCATCAAAATGGTCAGAAATCCTCAATGCATCCGTGACTCTCTTCGTGTGCCACCTGTCTCCATTGGTAAAAATAACTTTTCTTTGTGGAATATTAGCCAACATTGTGTCCAAAGGCAAATTTGGAAATAGGTATTCAAAGATTGGAATATCGTGAACAAACTTTAAATACTCTATAGAATCAATATTATGAACTGATTCCAACCCTCTCAAAGTTGTTCCAAATTCTCGAAAAAAATTTTCCCGAGCGGAATGAACGTTTTCATACGAGTATCCTAATTTTGAGATCATGAATAAATCAATTCTTTCACGAATCAAAGACCAGATACCGGATGAACTCGGGTATAAAGTATCGTCCAAATCAAAAATCAGTAAATCCACGGCCATGAATTCCATTTTACTCGAAATGGACGCATTCATCTATCAGATGTAAAATAACTTGATCAAAGAGATAATATTATGGGAAAAATTAAAGTATTAACAGATGATGTTGCTTCACAAATTGCAGCAGGAGAGGTAATCGAAAGACCTGGTTCTGTTGTCAAGGAATTGGTTGAAAATGCGATTGATGCAGAAGCCAGCCATATAACAGTGCGGATCAGTGAAGCAGGGAAAAAATTAATAGAGGTTTCTGATAATGGAAATGGAATTTCTTTCGAAGAGTTAGAATTGGCTGTTGCTCGTCATGCTACCAGCAAATTGCGAAGCGCCAGTGATTTATATAAGATTCAAACTCTTGGATTTAGAGGGGAAGCTTTGGCATCCATTGCTTCTGTATCTCAATTCTCTTTGCTCTCAAAGCAAAAAAGAGAAGATATTGGTGGCAAGATCGAAAATATTGATGGAAAAGCATTTCATGTGAGCCATTATGGCGGTCCAGAAGGAACATCGGTTATTGTCAGAAATTTATTTTTCAATGTTCCAGCCCGATTAAAATTTCAAAAATCAGATATCACCGAAAAACAAAAAATTAGTTCTCTCATAACAAAATTTGCACTTGCGTATCC
>JACZIY010000413.1 GCA_014860845.1 Anaerolineaceae bacterium | reverse complement strand
CGTCGAGGTTGGGATGCGCAATGCTTCGCTGGCCACCGTCATGGTGGGTGGGCTGGCCGGAGATGGTCCCGGCGCAGCGGTCGTCCAGGCGGCTTCGTTTATGCTGGCTAATCATGTCTGTCTGGCAGATTACCATCTCTTACACCCCATACATATTCGCCATGTGGCAACCTCCACGCGCGGTGTGATGTGGATGCAGGGAGTTGTTGAGCAGGCATTTGCCCGTAACGCACCCTGTATCATCGTCTCGGATATTTATCCCAAGTCTGGCGCAGGCACGAAGGAATTGCTCTATGAAGTGGCAGCAAATGCCATCGCCATTACGCTCAGCGGTGGACATCTGGAGGGTGTAGGTGCAGCAGATGGCGCTGTACCGAATTCATCCGGGTTGGAAGCACGTTGGATGGGTGAGGTCGGTCATGCGGTTGCAAAACAAGGGCTGAGTTTGGAACAGGGTGAAGAACTGGTGCAGGTATTGTTGCAGCGTTATGAACATGTTTTCTCTCAAGCAGGTGGCAATCCTGGTAAACGCTTTGACCAGGTGTATGATCTGAGCAGCTTACGTCCCACTGCCGAATGGGAGGCCATCTATTATACTGTCAAAGAAGAACTCAATCAGCTGGGTCTGGTCGTTCATTAAAACTAATCGAATTGAATTCAAACCAAAATATTAAAAAAAGGAGGTGGTATCAGTGGCATTATATGTTGTGGTAAATGTAGCGATTGTGGTGGTATTGGGTCTGGTCGCCCGCTTCTTTGGAAAATGACAGGGGTTGGTTTTTCAAATTTAATGTATGGAGAGGATTACAATGACAGAAAAGAAATCTGGATGGAATTTCAATTACACAACTCGTGATATCGTCATCATCGCTGTTATCGCAGCAATCACCGGTGTGGTCAATACCGGTGTCGGGAACCTCTGGTATTTAGCCAACACTTCACTTGGTCCTTTGGGTGGTGCTCTTTTACAGGGTGCATTCATGTGGGCTTACATTCTGGCGATGTGGTTGATCAAAAAACCTGGGGCTGCCTTAATCGTTGGAATCATTGAGGCAGTGACAGAGATCCTGCTCGGAAATGCAGCCGGGATTGGAACCCTTGGATGGGGTCTTACACAGGGTCTGGCAATTGAAGCTGTCATGGCTATCAGCAATTATCAAAAATTCGATATGTTAACTGCCATTCTGGCAGGTGCTGCTGCTTCCCAATTTGGAACACTCTGGACATCAATATTTTATGGTTGGGATCCTGCTTATTCCAAAGATGTCTGGATGGCAGTACCGATTAATCTTGTTTCCGGTGCGATCCTCAGTGGTCTGCTCGGGTATCTTCTTGCAAAAGCAATTTCACGCACAGGTCTGATCCGCTCAGCCGGTAGATAAAAATAGCTCCTCTTGCTTGTTGTTCTAAAATAACTTGCGGAGGAGCTTCTTTCATAAATTGCACTCATCAATCATTTTATAACCATGCTTTGGAAGCTGATGATCACGCCTTGTGATGAACGGTCCAAAGCATTCAATTATTTGTAGTAGGAATCAAAATTGGAAACTAATACACCCTTTATCAAAGCCACAGACGTTTTTTACACGCACTGGAATCAGGATGAACCCACCCTCAAAGGCGTCTCACTTGAAATTTACCCTAACACCATCAATGTGCTCGTTGGACCTGGCGGCAGTGGAAAATCGACCCTCTGCAGTCTCTTCAACGGTGAAATTCCGCACCTTTTGGGTGGAAAATTTGAGGGCACTGTGCTGGTGGATGGCAAAGATACCAATATAGAACCTGTCAAAAACCTCTCTCAGTTGGTCGGGCACATGCTTCAGGATCCTGAAACCATGTTCGCTACCCTGTATGTCGAGGATGAGATTGCCTTTGGTCCTGAGAATTTGTTGCTGGAAACCGATGAAATCATACAGCGTACAGAAAAACTGCTTGAGGATATTCAGCTGACGCCTTTTCGCCAGAACCTGGTCTGGAATTTATCCGGTGGGCAAATTCAGAAACTCGGTCTGGCGGTAATCTTAGCGATGAAGCCTGCCATGATCGTGCTGGATGAACCCACAGCAAATCTGGATCCACATGCCACTCGTGCCGTGCATGAACTGGTACTCAAGTTGCGGAATGAAGGCATGACCATTCTGTTGGTCACCCGTGAACTGGATGATTTCATTCTGACAGCTGCAGACCAGTTAATCGTTCTGGATGATGGCAAAATCATGGCATCTGGTCCAGTTCAAACTGTACTTGCAGAGAATGGGCAGGATATGCTTGACCGTCTGGGTATCTGGCTACCTGAGACAGTCGAAATCGGCTTGAAACTGCGGGATTTGCTGAACCTGAATCTGCCTGCTATCCCGATCAGTGTGAAAGAAACACTCCAGGTACTGGCTGATCAGAATCTTTTACGAGGGAGGATCACCAATTGTGAATCGGAGTCCAGTGTTGTAGAGGTTTCAAAAAACAATCCTTTGATCAGCGGACGAAATTTGGCGTTTTCCTATAATAACGGATTCAAAGCCTTGAATGAAGTCTCTTTTGACATTTTTCCTGGTGAGATGCTCGCCATTGTTGGTCGCAATGGAGCGGGCAAAAGCACCCTTGCCAAACTTATGGTTGGCTTGCAAAAACCACAGTTGGGTCAGCTGACCCTTTTTGATCATCCAGCTTCTTTCTGGAAAGTGGAAGCTTTGGCGGAGCATATTGCCTTAGTTTTCCAGAATCCAGAACACCAATTCCTGACTGATACAGCTTATGATGAAATTGCTTACTCGCTGATGGCGCGGGGCATCGTGGATCCCGAAGAAGTGCGTACCCAGGTGGAGGATTGGATGCAGCGGCTTGAACTCAGCGATTTTAGCAAAATCCATCCCTTCGCTCTTTCTGCCGGGAAGAAACGCCGTCTGGGTGTGGCGACCATGTTAGTTTGCCATCCTCAAGTGTTGCTGGTGGATGAACCCACCTACGGTCAGGATAAAGAAATGACTCAGACGCTGATGCAGCTGATGGAAAGCATCCGCGTTCAGGGCGTAACGGTGGTGATGATCACCCATGATATGCGCTTGGTACAGGAGTTTGCCAGCCGTGTGCTGGTGATGGCAGAAGGCAAGATTCTGTATGAGGGTGACCCGGCGCAATTATTCGCCTCTGAGGAATTGCTGCATGCCGCCAACCTGCGTCCCACATTACTGCAGGAGCTCTTGAAAGAATATCAGGATCGTGGAGGACAGGTGGACTGTTTGATCCGCAACACCGATCAATTCCTCGAAGCATTGACCTATACACTCAACCTGGAGGAAACCAATGGCGGATAATCAAGAACAACAAGGACTGGTCTACACCAATCGTAATTCTCTGATGAACAGACTCTACCCGCTGGTCAAACTGGCCTGGGTATTCATGATCGCCATTGGGCTCTTCATCTATAAATCTCCAATTTCAGGGGCTGTGATGTTCGTCAGTGTGCTGCTGTTGGCGATGGTAGCAGGCAAGATTCCCTTTCGTCAGATCCTGGGCAGCAGCAAGATTATATTGATGTTGGGTATCCTGCTGATGGTCTTTCATTTTTTCGCTGATCCAGGAGAGCCGTTACTCAAATTGGGGCCATTGACTGTCACCGATAATGGTCTTTACCAGGGACCTATCTTTTTCTTCCGGCTCTCGGTGGTAGTGCTGGCTTCCTTTGTGTTGATCTGGACGACCGATACCCGTGATCTGATGGTCTCGCTCACCAAGGTTGGGGTTCCCTACCGTGGTGCTTTTGCTGTCTTCCTGGCATTGCGCTTCCTGCCATTGATCCAGCGTGAAGTCGATGCAGTACGGGCAGCGCATTCCATTCGTGGCAAATCCACTAGCTCTGGGTTGGGGCATCGCTTCAAGCTCTGGCAGCGCTACATCTTCACAATTTTGATTAACGGTCTGCGTAAAGCCGAAACCACCGCCACTTCCCTGGAGTGCCGCGCTTTTGGATTGTATCCAACCCGTACCTATGTGAAAGATATCCACTTCAATCCCTGGGATCTGGTATTGATCGTGGTGACGGTGGTGTTATCAACCGGGTTGATTATTATCGAGAGAATGATTTAGGGGACGCAAAAGCGCAAAGAAAAAGAACAAAGACGCAAAGGACAATAAATGGATTCACCAGAACCTTTTACAGAAAATTCTATTGCAAAAATTATTGTCGATGTTGCTTATAAAATTCATAAGACCATGGGACCTGGTTTATTAGAATCTGCTTTTCAATCGTTCATGGTTAATGATTTACAAAAACGTGGACTTAAAATAAAATCTGAAGTACCAATGCCAGTTGTTTATGATAAAGTTATTCTAAATAATGGATATCGGGTAGATATTCTTGTTGAAGATCTTGTGATTGTAGAATTGAAGGCTGTAGAAAAAATTGCTTATGTTCATCAACAACAACTGTTGACCTACCTGAAAGCATCAAACCTAAAGCTAGGTTTACTAATCAATTTTGGCGCACCCCTGATTAAATATGGAATTAAGAGGGTTGTAAATGGGCTGGAAGAATAATAAACTACTGATAGATTAATAATTAAAACTTTGCGTCTTTTCATTTAATTCTTTGCGCCTTTGCATCCTAAATCTTTACACCATGAGTACTTGATGAGGAAAGTGAAAAATGGAAAACAAACCAACCTTCGACCTAGAAACAGTCTATCTGGATGACGAGAACAACGCAGTCATTTTACTGGATCAAACGCTTCTTCCCAATGAGATAAAATATCTCCATCTAACCACCCAACCCGAGATCTGGGAAGCGATCAAGGAACTGCGTGTGCGTGGTGCGCCAGCAATCGGCATCACGGCAGCTTATGGAGCATATTTAGGTGTCAAGAATTCCTCGGTGGACGATTTCGACCTTTTCTTTGAAGTGTTCAAATCTGTCAAACAATACTTGGCGAGTGCTCGTCCAACCGCGGTTAATCTTTTCTGGGCACTCGACAAAATGGAGAGTTGTCTGATAGAGAACAAGCAACGTCCGATTGAAGAAATCATTGACGCGCTGCTGCACCAGGCAGAAGAAATCAAAGCAGAGGATATCCGTACCAATATGGCAATTGGAGAGTATGGGCTTTCCCTGATCCAACCCGGATGGGGCATTCTGACACACTGCAATGCAGGTTCGCTGGCAACCGGTAAATATGGTACCGCCACCGCTCCCATGTATCTTGGGCAGGAACGTGGCTATAATCTCAAAGTCTTCGCAGATGAAACCCGCCCATTGCTGCAGGGAGCGCGTTTGACTACCTTCGAACTGGCAGCTGCTGGAATCGATGTAACATTAATTTGTGACAATATGGTTGCCACCGTGATGAACAAAGGCTGGATTCAGGCTGTCTTTGTGGGGTGTGATCGCGTGGCTGCTAACGGCGATACCGCCAATAAGATTGGAACCGCAGGTGTGGCCATCATGGCACAAGAATACGGGATTCCGTTTTATGTCTGCGCTCCATCTTCGACAATTGATATGAACACCCCAACGCGTGAACAAATCGAAATTGAATTGCGTAATCCTGAAGAAATCTACAAAAAATGGTATGCCAAACCAATGGCTCCAGAGGAAGGGGTCAAATTCTTCAATCCTGCCTTTGATGTCACTGATGCGAAATACATCACCGGCATCATCACTGAGTTTGGTATCGCCCGCCCACCGTTTGAGGATAGTCTTAGAGGGATCATGGTGGCTAAAGCCGCAAAGTTATGAAAAAGTGCGTAGGAGTTAAAGTTCGCAAGGATGCAAAGGGGGAAGTTTCAAATAGCCAATTATTCATCTGCTCAAGTCTTCGTTGAATGAGATCTGCCAAACCTGACGGCAATGGCCAGAAACCATTCACACAATTACTTTGGATGTAATCGATTTGTACATCTGGTGTGTAGATAGATGAATACCAGAGGGCATGATCGTATTCTGTTATTTTTGGCATATCGTCTTTATCACTGGAAAGAACGATTGACATAGTTTACTTTCCCTAATTGTAGAATAATGAATAATCCATAACTTACTATCGTTTATTATTCTTTTGATCGATCCCTTGAATCGCTTCAAGCATGTCCTGGGGTAGAGTCTTGACATCACCCAGTAATTCTGCAAATGTCAACGTTTTGGAGACATGTTCCAGTCGTTCGGTTCTAATCAGTGCTTCATCTAAATTCTTCCCGACGGCCAGGCTGCCATGATTACGAATCAATAATATATCGTTTTTCTTGATCAATTCCCTGATGGCAGCTGCGTTTTGCGTTGAGGAGGGTAGTGAGAACTCGGTGATGGGAATCTCACCAAAGGCAATGGCTGCTTCGGGAATCACATCCATTCGTATTTTTCCCATTGAGATTGCCAGAGCATTGGCGTAGATCAGGTGCGTATGAATCACAGCACGGACATCCGGACGCTGCCGGTAAACTTCAATGTGCATAGGTTGTTCGGAAGTAGCTTTTAGAATAGGATTTTCAGCAGCTTTGATGATTCGTCCATTCAGATCGATTACCAGCAAATCCTCTGCTGATATACGTCCTTTCGTCACGCCAGATGGGGTGATGAGGATATTACCATTAGGGAGGCGAACCGATATGTTTCCATCATTGGAGACCATCAAACCACTGTGGTAAAGTATCCTACCTGTCAGAATAATTGCATCTCGCAAATGTCGTTCAGTGCTGAATTCATTAAATTGCAAGATATTATGACTTATGTAAGCACTTTCGATGGTTTTTGGAGTACTGGATGAATTGTTCTGGTTGCTCAATCTGGTTTGGATTGATTCAGACTGATCTGGAGAAGGGCGAACAGGTATAGAAGTGGAATGGTGCAGATTCCTTGGCAGGATTTCAATTCCCAGACATCTGGCTTTTTCATATGCGAGATCCGTTATAAGCATATTCTCTGCCATGGCCAATGAGGTTATTCCCTGGGATGCAATTTTCTCTATATCTTCTTCTGTCAATATAATTTTTGCCATGATAATAACCTAAATGGGAAGAAAGTGCTTCCAAACATTCAATATAGATTAAAGGATAATGATATTTTACACCTTTCATACTGGAAAAAAGCTCTCAGGTCTTCGGGAAAATCTAACTAATCGGGAAAAATCAAAACCCCATCCTCGAGGAGAGAATGGGGAATTGAAAACCCAATTGTTTTAGAAGGAGGAAGGATAAAAGCTAGGGGCGTTCCCCTAAAACTACCTCAATTTTCAATGATTCACCATCGCGGATAATGCTCAAAGTGACTGTATCACCAGGACTAAAATTGCTCAGTTCCAGACGCAATGCCTGAATACCATCCACACGGGTATTGTTGATGGCTGTGATGACATCGCCACCAATCATGATTTCCTGGCCGTCCAACTCAAATGTTTTGTCACTTCCACGAATGCCAGCGTCATCTGCCGGACTATCCGTCTGAACTTCCACTACCAACACACCCTGTTGATTCTCATCAAGTTCCATTTCTTGAGCAACTTGAGGGATCAAACTACCTCCGGTGATACCCAGGTAAGCCTGCCCACTTGAAAAAGCACTGGAAGGGGTTTGGACAGTTGTTTTACCTGGGCGAACACCGAGAGTTACATCCACCGATTGGGATTCCCCATCGCGCAGAATGGTCAGTTCGACCACCTGGCCTGGCTCAGTGGCTCGTGCCAGATACGAGACCAAAGCCTCAAAATTCGGGGTTGGCTCGTCGTCAATCGCAGTGATGATGTCGCCACCTATTAGAACCTGCGATCCCAAATATTCAAATTGTTTATCACTACCGCGTAAACCAGCTTCATCTGACGGGCTGTCGGGGGTGATGGAAGCGATTAAAACACCACGCTGATCACGATCCAGATCCATAGCTTCAGCAATGTCAGCCTGGAGTGTGCTTCCAGATAATCCTAACCAGGAATGCTGGTAAGAACCTGTATCAATCAAATCAGGAATAACACGTAGAACGATGGAAGATGGCACCACAAACCCGATCCCGGCATTTGATCCACTCGTGGACTGTATTGCTGTCGTGACACCAATCACCTGACCTTTATCATTCAGGAGTACGCCACCAGAATTTCCGGGGTTGATGGCTGCATCCGTTTGAATG
>JACZIY010000412.1 GCA_014860845.1 Anaerolineaceae bacterium | reverse complement strand
TTTGGTAGATGAATTTTCAAATATAAATATGAGAAAACATCATCAACAGGATTTGGAGCAACGCATCAGTGACATGAATGTTTTAACCAGAATAGTGCAGGGTGTGAACTATACTTTGGCGCTGGATGATATTTATGAATTGATCTACGCTCAAACGACACAGGTTATTCCCGCAAATGATTTTTATGTCATCTTAAAAGACCACCAAACCCAATCTTTGCGTCATGTTTTTTTTGTAGAGTTGGATGAACGCATTTCAGAAAAAGAGAAAAACCTCTTACCACAATATCAAACCATGGAAACTATGGTTATCGAAAGTGGTCGTGGTCTGATCATTAACAATTACGCTGAATATTGTCAAACACGAACCTATCCGATTTTATATTCACAGGTAAAGACAGCCATCGTTGTCCCATTAAACACTGGAGCGATCACAAATGGGTGTATTATCATTGGTCAAAGAGATCGGGAAAACAAGTTTACTGAAAACCAATTAACATTGGCACAATCTATAGCAGATCTGGTTGCTGGTGCCATTGAAAAAGCGCGTCTATTGGAAGAAACCGAGCAGTATGCCAGACAACTGTCAATACTTAATGACTTAACCCGAAAACTCACTTCCACTTTGGAAGTTGATGAGTTATATGGAACCATCCTTCAAAATTCAGTGGATATGGTCAAATGTGAGGAAGCGCGACTAATCATCCTGGATGAAAGGACGCAGGAACTTGTTTATCAGGCTGTTATTGGAAACAATTCAGACGCTTTGCTTATGAGCAGAGTTCCGATTGAAGTTGGTTTGATCGGAAAATCACTTATTTCGAAAAT
The DNA here is from genome assembly GCA_014860845.1 of Anaerolineaceae bacterium. The sequence continues at coordinate 2,967 of JACZIY010000412.1, read as the reverse complement.
TCCAATATTAATTAATAAAACAGATTCTGAGAAGAAAAATTTTGAGGAAATCAATACTTATTATGAGATACCGGTGAAATCATTGATGATCATTCCAATGATTTTGAAGAATAGAGTTTTAGGTTTAATTGAGTTGGTAAATCGCCAGGATGGAATGAGTTTTATGTTGAAAGATCAAGAGCTGTTGTCTGCATTAGCTTCGCAGGCTGCAATCGCATTGGAAAATGCACGATTATACCGCCGTACAGACCAGGAATTGGCTAAACGTGTTGAGGAATTATCTGTTATGCAGCGCATCGATCGTGAGCTGAATACCAGTCTGGATATGAAAAAAGCAATGGAAATTACATTAACCTGGGCAATACGGCAATCGGGTTGTAATGTCGGTTGGATTGGATTGATTTCTGAGTCGAAAATTTATTTGATGGCTTCATCTGGTTATAATCCGGAACTGTTGACCCATTTAGAGAATAAATCCTCAATATTAGAATTTTTGAGTGATGAGACAGAAAGTAAAAGTTTTAATCCAATTCAAATTGAAGTTAATGAAATCACTCAATTTCATCCCAATGCATTTAAACAAATCCTATTACCGATTCGTCGAGATGAAAAAATTATCGCACTGATGATGTTGGAAAATTTCGATGGTAAAAATTTAGATGAAAATGAAATGAATTTCCTTGCACGATTATGTGAGCATGCTTCAATAGCGATTGTAAATAGCCAGCTTTATGCAGAGGTTAAGGCGGCGAACCAGGCAAAAAGTGAATTTGTTTCTCTGGTGGCGCATGAATTGAAAAACCCAATGACATCCATTAAAGGATATACAGAATTGTTGGCTACCGGAGCAGTGGGATCCATTACGCCTGCCCAGGCGAATTTCTTATCCACCATTCGAAATAACACAGATCGTATGAATACCCTGGTTTCGGATTTAAATGATCTGACGAAAATTGAAGCTGGCAATATGAGAATGGAACCTAAAGCGCTCGATTTGAAAGAAATAATGAATGAACTGGTTCGATCAACAAAGAAACAGCTGGAAGAGAAACAACAGACTCTTAACCTGTTACTGGATGAAGAGTTATCAAAAGTTTGGGCTGATCCCAACAGGTTATTGCAGATTCTTACGAATCTGATCAGCAACGCTCATAAATACACACAAAAAAATGGCGAGATATCCCTGATCGTAGAAAAATCAAAAGATTATTGGGGATCTGATCCATCAAGATGGGTCACCCATATTATGGTCTGCGATAATGGTCTGGGAATTTCGGCAGAAGATCAAAAAATGATATTTGAGAAATTCTTTCGTTCTGAAGATGCCGATGTTAGAGCATCATCCGGGACGGGTTTGGGGTTAAATATCACCCGCAGTTTAGTGGAAATGCAAGCGGGTAAGATTTGGTTTGAAAGCCAACATAAAAAAGGCACCACTTTCCATTTTACGCTTCCCCTGGCAGAATAAAAAAATAATAATATACATTTTTCTCATCCAAATTCTTAGCAACAATTGCTTCTTTGATAGCTGCTCGAATTGCGTGTGCAGATTAAAGCGCCGGTATGATACCTTCTGTTTGAGTAAATAATGTTGCAGCCTCAAAAACATGTTATTAGCCAAATCACTATTGCTTCTATCAAACCAGCATGATAACAAGCGCTCAATTGAGGAGTTACACAATGGTATCTTAGACCACCAGCGTGAATGGCAGCCACCATAAAATCATGTCCCAATGAAAAACTTAACCATTTGAGCTGTCTCACAATAGATTGGTTTCAGTAAAAATTTCGGCCATTGAATGGTAATAATGATATATTTAGTATTTCATTTTGTTTACTATGACTTAAGAATGGCTTCATATTAAAAAGTAAGGATTTGGAAATGATAACTGAAGAAGTTTGGAATAGAGGACTGTCTCTCCAGGAATATATTGGACGAATGGAGATTTTACAAAAGGAAATGCAACAAAGAGTTAATGACCTTCGGATCACATCTGCTGAATTCCAGAAATTGAAGGAATTCAACCAGGATCGGAAAATACTGGTGGTTACAGAAGCCTGGTGTAAGGATTGTCTTATGAATTTACCGATTATTGCAAAAATGGTGGAAGCTTCACCAAATGTAGAATTGAAAATTTTCATCCGACATGAAAATCCAGAATTAACTTTATTTTTTTCTCAGAATGGGTATAACAACATTCCACTTTGTTGGGTTATGAAAAAAGATTTTTCTTTTTGTGGGGCTTGGGTGGAACGACCTCAGAAAGCTCATTTCATGTTGGAAAAGTGGAAAAATGATCACCCTGAATATGTTGAAATTCAGAATGACAACACATTATCAGATGAGCACAAGAAATTAAAAATAAAGCCACTTTCCGACCTATTATTGGATGAAATGTGGAACTGGTATGATACAGAATTACAATCCGATACAAGTAGAGAAATTCAAAAAATATTAAATTGTTGAACCAAAATCCAGTCCAGTCATTGCATTATGGCGTGTAGGCTGTTTCACTGAAATAATGATTTTCAATCGATCGCCAGGTTTCATTTGGATTATTTCGAATCCAATGTCCAAACTCGGGATTTGTGTTCGTGATTTCCTCAGCCATTCTCTGAGTAACCCGTCGGACAGAGAAATGGGCATTTTGAGCGCTGCGTAAATTGATTAAATGATCTAAACTGCGCATATTAGCGCGTAAAAGGAGCCTGCGATTATATCCATTCGGTACGATGTAACTCGCGACATTTGGATTCCAATCAGCAATATCCAGATATGTTTGATGTGCTAATATCATCGCAGTATGGTAGTCGCTCTCAAATCCAGCATCTACGATTGTTTTTGGAACCGAATACCCCAATGATGTGGATAAAGGTTGCGGTGTTTGAGTCATCATACGATGCCGTTTAATCTCAAAATAGGCACCTTGATCCATGATCAGGTCAAAAGTAAATGTGGCATATTCC
>JACZIY010000411.1 GCA_014860845.1 Anaerolineaceae bacterium | reverse complement strand
ATGAGGTGTTGGACCGGTTGGAGATTGAGAAATTTAGTTCTTGAGTTCTTAAGAGTTGTCCTGGTAGCTGCACGGATGTTACCTCGGATTAAAATCCGAGGATACTCAGAATCAAACCAGATCAATCTGGTTAAAACATTTTACGTGAATTGGTGCATTGCAATTGGGGATGAACCTCAACCACTCATCCCGGGATAAAACATCCGTAAATACTCCGTCAGAAGTGCATTGCACCTTTTATACAATAGCGCAGGATTTTATATCCAGGTGCACCGCACTTTTGGTTTCTGGAAGATGTATTGCTCTTCCCATGAAGAATGTATCTTTCTCATCCTTAGGTGCAGCGCACCGGATCATGAATTGAATTCCAAATGGAAAAATACTCATACTGAAAAGGTATTTTCCCTCTCAACTCTCCACTGTCAACTTACCCGCTACTTCCTATACCTTGGAAAATTTCTGTGTGTTCCATCACAGAGTGGTTTATTCTCTGATCGGCCGCAGTTGCACAGGGTAACCCGATTGCGTGTTTCTAAAATATTACCATCGGATTGTTTGATGACAACATTGCCAGTGACCCAGATTGGTCCCATGATAGGACCTTCATCGGTGATCTCGGTGGTGTCTGCCACCTGAATTGGCAAATCGGGTTCGATATCGGATTCAAGAGGGGGAATTGAATAGGTTAATGCCCCGGATGGGCAGCGTTCTACCATGGCCATGACCAGGGAACGCGTCTGTGTGTTTTCAGTGTCAGACATCATCTTACGGATGGGCGAATTGAGAAATCCGCAATAACCAGATGACATGCATAGGGTAGGGTCTTTTCGCACGATAATATGGGTCCCGTCCGGAAATTCGATGCGGCGTTGAAAAGAAGATCTTGTAGAGATTGTCTCTGTGCCATCAAAGCCCACCCTGCGGTGAGAGCTATCACAGAATGGAGGGTTTTGTGTATTTCCACAGCGACACAGATAATAAGCTTCAGGATCGGTCTCATAGGTAAATTCTTTATGCCAGGTTAATGGTTCTCCATACTCTGAAACCACCTGAGATTTTCGAACCAGCGGTAATTCTCCTACCACCCGGTAGGATCCATTCTTACGGATGGTAATCTGTGCTTTTGGTTTTTCACTCATATATAGCTCCTTTAATTTGTACGTTGGTCAATTGCAAAATTATTTATCTGGAACTTCTTCGCTCCCATCTGCATAACGGGCAAACCGTCCTAAATCTCGAGAATGTACGGGATCGTAACGCTGCCAGGGCCAACCGCCAAACTGATCTTTACGATAATCTGCATAGGTCTCGTAAATTTCTTTTTGAGTATTCATGACAAATGGGCCGTATTGCACCACGGGTTCCTCGATCGGCCTGGCCTGTAATAGCAACAAACGCACTGGTTCATCACCGGCCTTTAATTTAACGGATCTGGATGGATCAATACTAAATTTGTGATAAGCCGGAATATTGATTCCAGAGACTTCTAATTGGTTTCCTTCATAGAAATACAATTCTCGCTTTACATAGCCATCAACAGCAGGAATGTCCCAACTGGCTCCTGGATGCATGTCAATCAACCAGATCGCTACCTGATTTTCCGGATCAGCTGCCCATGAATCGGGTGCTGGGGGAATAGCCTTGACATCATTTAATTCTCCTGCAACCAGGATAATATGGGTTTTCTTTCCTGTTGAGTCCAGTACGCTAACCTTTGCCATTTCCTCTGCCCATAGCATTTTATAGTATGGTTTTACAAATTTTTTGGCAGCAGGCAAATTCAACCAGATCTGGAAGAGCTCCAACCGATTGGGGCGATCCTGGTTGAGCAATGGGAACATTTCTGCGTGCTGCAATCCACTGCCTGCCGTCATCCATTGCACATCGCCCATGCCATACCGCCCAGAAGATCCGTGCGAATCGGAATGATCAACAAACCCATCCAGAACAACTGTAATTGTTTCAAATCCACGGTGTGGGTGCGCTGGAAAACCTGGAACCACATCGCCATGATACATGCGCCAGCCATCCTTCACGGTGAAATCCTGTCCCAGATCTCTGCCATCCAGAGATGTAGCCGGACCCAATAGATCATTCCCTCTTGGAAATTGATCCAGATGATGCACACAGAACAAAAAGGGATCGCTGGTTTCCCAGGTGAAGCCTAGTGGTTTAAGATTGCTGATCAGTTGATTGGTCATTTGATCCTTTCGAAAATACTTATATTAAGGGTAATCACTTTAAGATGAATTTGCAACTCATTCATCAAATTTTCTGTTTTCAAATTATTCATAGCTGAGAACTGCTTGAATAATTGTTTGATAACCAAGCGCTGCCTGGTGCAATTCCTCAATAGAGATGGATTCGTTAGCAGTGTGTGCAACCGTTTCCAAACCAAGTCCGTAACCAATGGTAGGGATATCAAACATCCCAGCGCTGGAAGCCGCATTGGTGCAGAACTGAAAAGACTTGATTTCAGTGTCGGAATTTAAATTTTTCAACGCAGCATATGCATGTTGTACCAGTGGATGATCTTCTTCCAGAATCCAAGCCGGGAAGAACTTGGGAGCACGCATCTGATATCCTCGGTAGGTAGTCTCCTGACCATCCAGAACTGTAACTACACACGCCACATTGGCAGCGTTGGCACATGTTTCCACTTCTTCAATTACTGAATCGATCGTTTCATTTAATAAGAGTCTTCGATCAAAAGTAACCCGGCAGCGATTGGGGATGACAGAATTACCTGGATAAGGGCTGGAGATGATATCCGTCAATACCATGCTGCCTGATCCCAGAAAGGGATGTTGCTGAGGTGGTATTTGTTCAATCACTTCGATCAAACGCAGCATGGCATGTACGGCACAGTTTCCAACTTCTGGCGAGGAAGAATGGGCGGATTTTCCAATGGTCTCGACCACCACTTCAGCACGTCCGCGGCCACCACGATTGAGTTGCAGTTGGGTGGCTTCTCCGATGACCACATAATCGGGTTGGTTTTCCTTAATCACCAGTTGCAGACTGCCGCCTTCCATCACTTCTTCGTGCACCGAACCACACACGATGATACTGCCAATTAATTGCTCACGATTCACCTGGGATGCTCCGTATACCATTGCTGCTAAATTACCTTTGGTATCCGAGCTGCCGCGCCCATACATACGGCCTTCGCGAATATCTGCTGTCCAGGGATCGTATTGCCAGTCCTCTGAATTGGCGGTGACAGTGTCCACATGGGCATCCAGCAGGATACATTTGCCAGGTTTATGCCCTTGAATCAAACCCAAAGCATTACCAGCCTGGTCAATCCAGGCGTCGTCATAGCCGAGACGGTTCATCTCTAGCACAATCCGCTCCACAACGGGGCCTTCTTCACCACTCAAACTGCGGATACGAATGATATCGCGGGTAAATTCTATCAAAGCATTATTATCCATGTTTTCATCTCCGACGATGATGATTGTATCAGAAACTCATCAGCCTAATAAAATTATAATTTGTTAAAATCCTTCTTAAAAACTATCACCTGTTTTACTACTTCAAAGCCCAGGGATTGGTACAGTCGGAATGTCGTATCGCGATAATTGTCTGTTTCCACCCAGATGGACTGTACTCCCATTTGTATCAGACGATCGATCACTTCACACAGGGCAACCCTTCCCAAGGCAAATTGCCGGAAATTGGGATGACAACCGAGCGGTTCAATCTGCCCTTGCAGGTTTCCTTGAATATCCTCCATAATCCAACCGATGCAGAAAGCTGCCAGGGTGCCATCTGGGGCTTGAACTACAATATCCAGATCTGACTGATAGTGGGGTAGTTGCAAGATGCGAGTTCTCCAGTCCACGCGCATGTTTTTGCTGCCAAAAACGGTCTGATGGAGGTGGACGTATGCAGGTACTTCATATTCTCCAGCCAAGGGTCGCACAATAAAACTGGGTTTGGACAGGTATTTCTTCTCGAGTGGTTGGTTTGACCTCCGCAAGAGTACTTTCGACCAGGAATCTTCACCCACATTTGACTGGGATTGGTAACCAGCCTGTTCCAAAGCCGTAATTCGATTCAGTTGATCGCTGAAAACCTGGATGTACCAGGATGAGCGATTATAAGGTGTACCTGATAACAAATTTACCTGGTGGTCAGCCCAATCTAAAATGACTGGAAAGAGGACATCCTCATATTCAGGATGGATTACATAGTCCAGACTCCAGAAGGGAGATTGCAAAATAGCCCAGGCAGCCAACTGGTCATCACAAAACCAAAGCTGACCATTTTCTGTAGAGTCCACAGCCCAGGAGCTCATGCGATAGGGGAGATCGTAAATATGGAAATTATTCTTGCTGGAAAGAAGTGCCAGATCGATCATGGCTTGAAGATCATCAGGAAAATTTAATACTTTGGTTTTCATCATCGAAATTAATTGCGCATAGATAATATTAAAATTCTATTTTTCATCATTAAAAAGAAGAATGTAAATCTTGTGGTTAAAAAGTCATGTAATCATCCCAATAGAGTAGACAACAACCATTAAAGATTTAGGATGAAATTAAAGTTGAGATGCATACTTGGTTTCGAACCGAATAAAATTATAATTAGATAGGAAACATTATTGTATTATAAATGATTGGAGGACGCATTGAGAATAGTAGTCGGAATTAGTGGAGCGAGTGGTGCATTTCTCGGAGTCGAAGTTTTACGGGCATTACGCAGACAGCCCGATATTGAAATACATTTGATCATTTCTCGATTGGCAGAAGAAACCATAAAATTAGAACTTGGCATCCAACCAGAAGAATTGCACGAAATGGCGGATTTTATACATTCTAACAATCAGTTAGGTGCGACGGTTGCCAGTGGTTCGTTCCGTATCGCGGGGATGATCATCGTGCCTTGCAGCATGAAAACCCTGGCAGGCATAGCCACTGGATATTCTGAGAACCTTTTGCTGCGCACTGCGGACGTCAGTATCAAAGAACGACGAAAGCTGGTGGTTGTACCCAGAGAGACTCCCTTTAGCGGCATCCATCTGCGCAACATGCTGACCTTGAATGATCTAGGGGTGGTAGTCCTGCCGGCCATGATGACCTTCTACCACAAACCCGATTCCATTCAGGAGATGGTGGATCAACTGGTTGGCAAAATTCTGCTGCAATTTGATATTCCTTTTGAGCGTTACGAACCCTGGGGTGGGTTGGAAGAGGATTTGTAGAGTCAACGGTCAAGGATTTCTTGACAGTTGACTCTACAATATCTTGATTTCAGATATCGTATACTCGAATATCTTGTAACTAGTAAGGTTTACTAACAAGTTCATTTGAGTTTATCAAGAATATCATCGAACAATTATAGAAAAGAATTGAAGAAAAACAATGATCAATATTTTAGTAATAATCCTGGTGGCATTCATGTATGTGATTGACTTAATTATCACACTGGTTAATTATCGGCATCGAAACCAACCTATTCCGGAGATTGCAAATGACATTTATGATCAGGAGAAGTATCAGAAATGGCTGAGCTATTTCATGGAGACCAATCGTTTTGGCGTAATCGTTAAAACAATCAGTACTGCTTTGTTATTGGTATTGTTGGGGTTTGGTTTTTTTGGCTGGCTGGAACGCATAACTGTGCAATGGGTCAGTCACCCGATTCTGCAAACGCTGGCATTTCTGGGCATTTTCGGTCTGCTCAGTTTGTTGATCAGCTTGCCATTTGACTATTATGGAACTTTTGTGATCGAAGAGAAGTATGGGTTCAATAAAACCACACACAAGACTTTCTTTGTGGATATATTGAAGAATATACTTGTGGCAGCCGGGTTGGGTGGCGGATTGGTGGCATTGTTGAACGCAATTTATCTGCAGTTTGTTGGTCAGATCTGGTGGTTTGTTTTGTATGCTTGGGTTATCCTCACCGTGGTGATGGTCATTCTGTTTGTATTGAATACCAAAGTCTTTGTCAAGATTTTCAATAAACTCACACCGCTTCCGGAGGGTGAACTGCGCGAAAAAATTCAAGTAATGGCTGAGAAAGTTGGGTTCAATGTCAAAGCTATTTCGGTGATGGATGCCTCCAAACGCTCCACCAAACTGAATGCTTTTTTCAGTGGATTGGGGAAGACCAGAGAAGTGGTTCTATACGACACCCTGGTTGAAAAATTGGAAGAAGAGGAAATCCTTTCGGTCCTGGCACATGAGTTGGGACATGCCGTACATAAGGACATCCCCAGGATGCTGGGATTGCAAATTGCGATGTTTGGCTTGTATGCAGTCGTGATCGGTTTTATTCTGCAGAGTGCTTCTCTGGCACAGGCGTTTGGATTGTCAAGTGTGCATCTGGGATTCAGCCTGATTTTGTTCTCGATCCTGATTTCTCCACTGGAATTAATCCTGACTTTTCCATTGAATTCCATCAGCCGTAAAGCTGAATATGCCGCAGATGCATTTGCCACAGAACTTGTTGGCAAAGAACCTACTACGAATGCCTTCAAAGTGCTGGCACAGGAAAACCTGGCCAATCTGACACCACATCCGTTGTATGTAATGATGCACTACAGCCATCCCACCATTCCTCAGCGGCTGCAAGCGATAAGCCAGCTTAGAGATTAATTTTATGAGTGCTACGCGATTAACTCCAAAAGAACGTGTAAATTACCGTCTGGCAAATCAACCAGTCGATCGAATCCCAAACCTGTGAATATTGATGACATTCGCAGCCAGACGAATTTGCTGTACCTATGACCAATATGTGCAGGAGTATCGCCTTCTGGTGGAGGGTAATTTGCATTGTTGTGATGAATACGAAATTGATATGCTCAGTGCGATTTCTGATCCAATGCGCGAGACACATGACCTGGGAGCCAGAGTGGTTTTTACGAATGATGATGTTCCATATGCCTCCGAAGCCTAAATCAAATCCTCAAAAGACCTGTTAAATCTACATCCTGTGCAACCTGAATTGGGAAAACGAATGGGCGATCGGTTAAGCGCAATTCGATTATTTAAAGAGAAAGCTGGCGATACATACCCGATCCTGGGTTGGGTGGAAGGCGCTTTTGCCGAAGCCTGTGATTTACATGGCATCACTGAAACCATGCAGGATCTGGTCGATCATCCAGAATTTCTTCAGGAATTATTGGAAATCTGCACTGAGCAAGCCATCCTGTTCGCCAAAGCTCAAATTGAAGCCGGTGCTGATTTTATTGGCATTGGAGATGCCGCCGCATCCTTAATCGGGCCTAAATCATACAAAAAATTTGTTTTACCCTATGAACAAAGAATCATTCAAGCGATCCACGCGCAAGGCGCAAAAGCCAGACTGCATATTTGTGGCAATATTTCTTCTCTCCTAAAAATTCTTCCTGAAACAGGAGCGGATATCATTGATATTGATTACCCGGTGGATTTTTCTTCTGCGGTAAAAGCTTTATCTCCTTCCATTGCAGCCAATGGAAATTTTGAACCTTCCCGAATCCTATTGCAGGGATCTGTTGAAGAAGTAAAACAGGCTGTGCGCCAATGCGCATCAGTCTCGGAAGAGAATACCTTTATCTCAGCTGGATGTGAAGTGCCAAGAGACACACCCTTTGAGAATTTGATTGCTGTGTCTGAGACCTTATGGAGTGTATCCAAATAAGTTAGAATATTAAGAAGATTGCCAATTCTAATTTTTGTTCACCAGCATTTTCCAAAAGAAATCAAGCAGAGGTTATGAAAATGAATATGTCCTCAGAAAATAAAGCGCAAATCGTCTATTTCAGTCATGGGGGAGGACCCTTGCCGATACTTGGCGACCCAAGCCACCAAGCAATGATTGAATTCATGACCCGTCTGCCCTCACAACTCAAAAAACCGGATATCATACTTGTTATCAGTGCACATTGGGAAGAAAATGAGGTAACTGTTCTGGGAGCTGAAGCACCGGAAATGTTTTATGATTATTATGGGTTTCCAAAGGAAGCTTATTCTATCACATATCCAGCGCCTGGGAGTCCTGCGTATGCAGAAAAAATTGTAAAATTGCTGGAAAAAAATAAGATTCCTGCACGGATTGATCCAAAACGCGGATTTGATCATGGTTTATTCATCCCGCTTAAATTGATGTATCCGGAAGCTGATATTCCCTGCCTGCAATTATCGCTTGTGAGCGGTCTCAATCCGGCAGCTCATATTGCTTTCGGAAGTGCATTAAGGGAGTTAGAAAATGAGAATGTCCTTGTTATTGGATCTGGTTTTTCATTCCATAATATGCGAGCATTTTCCTGGAAGGGAGAAGAAATCCCAGATCCAGCGAATGATGCTTTCCAGAACTGGCTTATCGATACTTGCAGTGGCTCTCATTCTGATCAGGAGCGAGAAAAACGTTTAACAGATTGGGAGAAAGCACCATTTGCCCGCTATTGCCACCCGCGCGAGCAGCATTTACTGCCATTGCATGTATGTGCTAGTATCGCTGATAAACCAGCTAAACTCATTTTTGACGATTATATACTGGGCAAACGCGGGATAGCTTTTTTATGGAATTGAGCGATTATTCTTACTGCTTAATAACGTAAATAACAAAGGGAAAAAATTATCCACCGATATTGACGCCAATTAATCGACCGATACCAAATGTAATAACAGCTGCCAACAGGCCAAAAATAACCTGTCGTGATCCTGAAAACAGAATGCTGCGGCCGGTAAATAATGTAATTCCAGTCCCAATAATAAATAATCCGACAGCACTGATGAGTAAACTACCGATCACAGCTGCCATACCACTCAGGAAGGTGAATGCGATGACCGGAATGATCGCGCCAATGGCAAATAAAAAGAATGAAGTGATTGCTGCTTCCCAGGCAGAACCACCCAATTCAGCTGGGTCAATGTTCAGTTCTTCGCGTGACAAAGTCTCCAAAGCCTGGGAGGGATCTTCAAATATCTTCTTGGCTAATTTTTGGGCTTCCTCCTTCGACATACCGCGAGCTTCATAGATCAGCGCTAATTCCTCGGCTTCTTCC
>JACZIY010000410.1 GCA_014860845.1 Anaerolineaceae bacterium | reverse complement strand
GTACCAATAGACTATTTTCTGCATCACCGGGAATAACAATTGGGCCTTTATCCCCCCCTTGCATAATGGATTCATAATTACTGAGGTTGACTCCGGCTAATTCATCTGTAGCGTGACAACTTAAGCATGCGGTGAAAGAATTGGCAATTGTCGCATATGTGGGAGGGAGTCCTTCCTGGTCGGGTGCTTCAACCGGTTCTGGTGTTGGCGTCGCTTCTATCAATGTGCTGAGAATCTGACGCAAGCGTGGCGCATCAAATCCTGCATATTCCCAGGCTTGACCATGACAACCAGAATTACTGCAGAAAGAGGTGTTGCTGGATCCACCTGGATCTTCCATGGTGTGACAATTTTCGCAGGTATTATCAACTACTACATGATGAACAGTGATCCAATTTGTATCTTTATGTGACGAAGGCTCAATACCAGTGCTTACCTCGATATTGGTTATGAAATCCTCTGGCCCAGAAACCACTGGAATGGAATGACAAAGATTACATTCAAGGCGAACTGCTTCATTTTCGCTGGATAAGTGTTTCCCATCATGACACCGGAAACAGCCTGGTGAGGTTATGTGTTGACTATTATCCGGATGTGTATCCCAACGCATTTTCTGATCGATAAATACATTTTCTTCATAATATTTCCAAAGCACCTCTATGGTTGCTTCCAGATCCGTTCGATATTTGGTGTATGCAATCGGGAAATTCTGTTCATAATTCGGGAGAAGTTTTTCAATATTTACGCGTGCATCCTCATAGGTTTCGAAATCTCCTTTTAAAGCTGTGGCTGCATAATTCCGGATATAGGGAATATCTCTGTTAATCTCTCCCCTGGCTAACATGTCATCCACTGCCTGATCTGGAAATTCAATTGAATGTGCAGTACGGTTGTGACAGGACATACAGTCCATATTTACTAATTCTTCTTCATTGATTTGACTGACATCAAAATCCAACTCGGTGTCTACAAATTCAGTATAACTTCCATCCTGATTAACAACGCGAATATAAGGAATTTCCTGCATGCGCTCATCG
>JACZIY010000409.1 GCA_014860845.1 Anaerolineaceae bacterium | reverse complement strand
ACATTTAATTCGCCCTGGAAGGAATTTAAGCCCACCTGTAAGGTGAATAATTCATTTTGGCTCAGCACGATCAGAGGCCATAGAAAATCATTCCAGCGCCACATTACCGAAAATATGGTTAATACAGCCAATGCCGGCGCTGCCAGGGGCAGCATCACCTGCCAATAGATGCGCCATTCGGAGGCGCCATCAATTCTTGCGGCTGCAATCAACTCATCTGGAATGGTTAACATGTACTGGCGTAACAGGAACACGCCAGTAGGTGTGGCAGCACCAGGAATAATCACGCCCCAAAGGTTGTTATTCATGTTCAATTCAGTAATGACTAAAAAGACCGGGACAAGGATAACAGAAATGGGAATGAGCAGGGTGCTGATGATGATTACATAAACCAGGTTGCGCCCTTTGAATTCATATTTACTTAGCGCAAAAGCAGCCATACTATTGATAATCAAAGTGATAATCGTTGCTAACACAGTCACTATTACACTATTATTAAGGTATTGCATGAAATTAAAACTCTTGAGAGAGTCTGTGTAATTTGACCATTCTAAGCTTAGACTTTTCGCGGGTGTCCGATCATTAATATTGACTTTAATAATCTCTCCTGGATTTACCGGATCAACCAATTGAGACTCAATCCCAATGCGTCGAACTTGAGCTAACCTTGCCTGTGTTCCGTCCGGGAGGTTGACATCAAATAAAGGTAGCGGTTCGTCATATCCTTCCACCATCACAGAATCTTGCCCATAAGGAAGCAAAGAAGGCGGAAACTCAACCAATGCTGCTGGTGTTTTGAGTGATGATAAGACCAGCCACAAAACCGGTCCGAACATAAGGAATATACCAAAGATTAGATATAAATACGATATGAAATCGGAGACAGAGAATTTCTTTGGATTACGTGTACGAGTTAGAAAGCGTTTGATATCCATCAGGTTTACCTTTCTATCACACTGCGTCGGATCTACGGGACAGGTACAGTTGCAGGAGGGTGAAGACCATTAATACAACTGCCATAATCACCGAAGCAGCTGCTGCGAGACCGAAAATGTGGATCTGGTCTGAGAATCCTTTATTGTAAATGTATTGCACCATGTAAAGGGTTGCCGACCCAGGTCCACCGCCCGTGAGAACATACACCTGGTCAAAGACCTGAACTGCACGAATTAACGAAAGTACCAGCACAACCAACATGGTTGGCATCAACAACGGCAAGGTGATATGCCGAAAACTTTGCCATTCATTGGTGCCATCCATGGAACCTGCTTCATAAAGATCGGGCGGGATTGATTGCAACCCGGCTAATAAAATCAAAGTAAAAAAGCCCATATTGGCCCAAATACTGATGAATATCACCCAGAACGTGGCCCAATCAGAATTCAATAAAAAATTAATACGTTCACCCCCTAAACCAATAATCATTGCATTAAATAAACCATCCCGTTGTAAAATCCATTTCCAGATCAATGCAACCACGACTGGTGAAAGTAACACAGGATAAAAATAAACACTGCGGAAAAAACCACGAGCAACGATTTTACGATTAAGAATCAAAGCTGTAATTAAAGAAAATAAAACGATACCGACAACCTGAAAACTAACAAATTTTATCGTGTTATAAACTGCACGCCAGAAAAGATCCTCAGTACATGTATTCGGGTCTAAGAAATTCTCACAGGTAAAAAGAACCCGGAAATTTTCCAATCCCACAAATGGACGATCCTGAGGAAATAAATTGGTGCCACCAGTAAAGGAGTAGTAAATATTGACGAGCATTGGAAACAATACAAATATTCCAAAAATTAACATGTTTGGCAATAAAAACACATATGCCATGCGTTTCATGCCGATTTTTCTTTGAATCGGATCCATTATCCAATCGAGAGCATTAATCACAATGCTTAGCAAAGCATTCATGACATTTCCGAAAAAATCTTTGATGGTTTTTGAAACATTAGTATTTTTTGTTTGTTCCATCTATGTCTCCGATCATCAAAAAAAGTTATGGGTGGTCAAGAGACCACCCATAACAGCACAAATAAATTTATTTTTTAGCTCCAGCGGCAATCAAACCATCATCAATTTCTTGTTGCATACGCTCGATTGCTTGATCAAGTGTTAATTCTCCAACAAATACCTGTGAGAGGCGATCACGAATTGCATTGAAGACAATCGTGTTGTACATATATGCTTGCATGGTGTAAGCTAGAGGATCCAATTTTCCGACTTGTGAAACAAACACATTCAAAGCATCTTTGGATTGCTGAATGTCAGTTTGGTACTCTACACCTTTGCCTGCTAAACCAAGATGGCCAGGAATGAATAATGTTTTGGCGGAAAATTCAGCCAGATTTTCTTCCTGAGCCAGGAAATCAAGCAACATTGCGACTTCCTCAGGATGCTGTGTGGTGTTGATCCCGACTAAACCGGCTCCACCAGGCATGCCTGTACAGGCAGCTGGACCACATGGGTTCGGGACAGCTTCCCAATCAAATGCATCACCGATTTTTTCATTAAATTGACCAATTTGCCATGATCCGGACATGTATAACACGGCCTGCCCATTGATGAAGAAATCGGCAGCAGGGAGGTAACCAGTCGCACCTGCCCAAACATCCATCGGCATTGTGCCATCTGCATGCCAATCAATCATATATTGAGCCATCCTGCGAAAACCTTCATCATCAATCACCGGAAAACCATCTTCACCGAGGAACTTGGCACCATTGCTGATCAATGGACCAGCGAGACGATGACCGGTACGATCCATCGTCATGGCAAAATCTGTGCCTGTCGCTTCAGCAACCTGTCGGGTAGCCTCAGCCCACTCTTCCCATGTAACCGAATCTGAAGCATCACTGGGTACGGCAACACCAGCCTGTTCAAAGAGGGTGCGGTTGATGTATGGGCCGGTGACCGTTAATTGGGTCATCATGCCATAGATACCTTCGGTATCGCCTACCGGTCTCATCCAGGTTAAGAATGGTCCGAAATTTTCTTCCCAATAACCGGGATCAGAAACAAGAGGTTTGATATCCAAAAAGTATTTCGACAAAATACCAAATTGGGTCACACGTGCCAGGTCAGGGCCTTCTCCAGCTTCCAATTGAACCGGAAGTTGTTCCAGAATTACGTTGTAAGCGACATTGTCGAGGGTCACTTTGATATTTGGATATTCGGCTTCAAATTTATCCAACAATGCCTGCATGGCAACATCTTCATTACCATCTGTGTACCAGGTCATGCGTAATTCAACATCTTCGAGTGGCTCTGGTTCGGGTTCTTCAACTACCACGGCGGTTGGTTCTGGTGGTTTGGTTGGTTCTGGGGCTGTTGTGGGTTGTTCTTCTACAACGGGTTCAGGGGTTGGTGCAGCGGGAGCACAGGATGCAATGATCAACGCAACAACCATTAATGACACGAATAACGTAAAAATATTCTTCTTCTTCATTTTATTTCCTTTCTGAATTTTTATGATTGGTTCTTACTAAGTACAAAAAGATAAATTGAATTTTTCACCTCCTTTGTGCAGATAGAATTCTCCACTTCGATTTATTTTGGTCGAGAACAGGAGTCCCGCAATATTAATTCTGATTTTAGAATGATCTGACATTCTTCAAAATGAGGATTTCGAATTTTTTCAACCAGTATACGAACAGCCCAGGCACCTTCCTCATAACGAGGATGATGAATTGAAGTTAATGGTGGGTGATAATTTTTTGCCTCATCAGTATCATCAAATGAAATGATGGATAATGTGTCCGGAATTCGATGTCCGGCTTGAGTAAACACTGGTAGCGCTTGCATGGCGAATGTGTCGTTAACAAAAACAATGGCAGTGATTTCTGGACTGGATTGCAATATCTTCTTTGCTGCTTCATCGCCAGCGCCTAATGAAACCCAACGATCGAGTGGTGTGATACCGGATGCTTGCAGTGCTTTTTGATAGCCCTGCATTCTCTGATGGGTATAACTATATAATGGATTCCCTCCAACAAATCCAATGGCTTTATGGCCTAATTCAAGCAAATAATTTACCGCGGCAATTGTTATTTTTACCTCGTTCCGGCCCACTGCAGAAAAGGATGGATCGACTACCGTTCGACTGATGATTACACGGGGGATTTGCTGGCGCTCTGCTTCCTCTAATATTGGTTCTTTTTCTCTTGCTCCAATAATCAAGATGCCATCTGGCTGTAGCGCGGGATCTTTTAAGTATAAATTACTGATGTGGTTGGAGGGAATCTTCCTTTCATTGATTGCAAGACGAAGCTGCGCATGATACAGATCAGCACCATACTGAATACCCGCCAGAAGTTCTGAAAAGACCTGGTTGGATCCAAGAATAGCAGGGTGAAAGACCACGAACGACAATGGCTTTTTCGTTACATAATGTGAATGATTGAAGAAAATGTTTTTTTCTACTTTGTCATCCGTTTTATTTTCATTTTGTGAATTTAATTCTTGATAAGCATTGAGAACAATCAGACGTGTTTTATCAGATACACCGGGTTTTTGATTCATTACCAAAGAGACGGTGCTTTTGGCAACACCTGCATGTTGTGCAATTTGACGAACTGTAGGCATTGGTTTGTGACTTTCGAGGGAATTTTGGATTATCAAACGAACGAACAAAAAACGAACGAATTAATAATAGAATAGCAAATCTAAAAATTAAAGTCAAGAACAAAACGGAGAGCAATTTGAAATGGAGAGATGATTTTTGGTCATCTCTCCATCATAGCTATTTACTCAGATCCTCGTCATCTCTAAATAATTTGGTGTACAGCATAGGGAATTTTTCCTTCAACTCCATTCTCAAAGCATTATAAAATTCCTCCCATTCCTGTTCTGCCATTTCATTGGCATGTTTACCTGTCTTTACGGAAATAGCAAAACCACTGCGCAGCTCAAAGGGAATATTGTATTTTTTCTCGGCTTGCATACGCCGCACCATCGTATATAGTCTTGAACTGCCTGTAAACATAACTAATGGGTATTCCTTCTGGATCATATTCCAGATTTCTTCTAAATTATCGTTTTCACTCATTTTAAACTCCTGATGATTATCATTTTTTACCAACCAACCAGGTTGATACACTTCAGCTGGTTTTGTTTGACGCTAAATAAGCATCTACGGCAGCTTGAATATCAGGTGCATGAATTTCATACAGACCTCCTCTCAGAAATAAAAAACCCCACGCTGAGAGGGGTAATGAAAAATCACTCGCCTCTCATCTTCCAGAATTTCTCTGCCGGATTTGGCACCTTACAGATTCACTGCAGGTTGTCGAGGTTTCAAAGGGCCGGTCCCTCCACCTCTCTGGATAAGTGCGCTGCTGGGGCTATTGAGTTGTAAATAGAATTATATATCAAATTAATAAATTTTGGTTTAAACAAAAAACACCCTTTGCAGAGTGTTTCTTGTAGGCACGGAGGGACTCGAACCCACGACCTTTGCATAGCACCCCTCAATGGGACAGGATGTGAAACAAAAAAACAC
>JACZIY010000408.1 GCA_014860845.1 Anaerolineaceae bacterium | reverse complement strand
ACCTTTCGGTTTTTGCCAAAATCATGATCGGGCAGCAAATATTTACCGGTCATGACAGCAGGTTTTTCTATATTCAAAATCTTCAGAATGGTTGGTGCAATATCCTGTAGGCTACCATCTTCAGGTTTCAGTGGTGCATCTATCAGAGGATCAATGACCAGAAATGGTACAAGATTTTTTGTATGTGCTACATGGGGTGTTCCCTCAGGTGTATACAACTCCTCCAAATTACCATGATCTGCGGTGACAAGAATGACATATCCCTTGGCTTGCGCAGCAGTGACCACTCTTCGTAGAAGATAATCGACAACTTCTGCGCAACGAATCTTTGCATCTGTACTGGATGTATGCCCGATGACATCCCCATTGGCAAAGTTGGTTACAACCAGGTCATAATCCTGTTGAAAACTATCGATCACCTCATCGGCCACTTTCTCCAGACTCAACTCAGGTACCTGATCAAAAGAAATACCTTTTGGGGAGGGAATACGCAGGTCTGTTTCATCCTGAAATGGTTGGTTATGCCCACCATTCAAAAAGAAAGTGATATGGGCAAATTTTTCTGATTCTGAACATCGAAATTGTCTCAAACCAGCATTACTGATCACTTCCCCCAACGTTTGGCTTACTTTGGCTGGCGCGAAGGCAACCGGTAAATTTTTAAATTTCTCATGATACATGGTTAGGATGACAAAATATAAAGGATCCAACAAGGTTCTCTCAAAATGATTGAACTGCGGGTCGGTGAATGCTTCCGTCAGTTCAATCTCACGTTCACCTCGTCGACAGCAAAAGATGACCGAATCCCCGGCCTTGATTCGTCCGATTGATTGCCCTCGTTCATCCACTCTAACCATCGGTTCGAATGAATAATCATTTTGTCCCAGTGTATAAGCATTTTTTACTGTCTCTGCTAACTCGTATCCGCCATGAGTTTTCCTTACGCTTTCCATAGACTTTTCCTTCATTAAATAAGAGAGAAAACTTACTGATAGAATTGCACTACTTTCTCGTAAAAACCGATTTATTGGATCGTTAACTTGACCTTCCGTATCTTATCCAGGGCAACTTCAGGAAAAGCAGGAAAGATATCCAACAATTCAGTAAATTCGCGGATGATGGCGTCGGGCTTATTCTCTGCCGTGATCTCTGTTGTTTGCAATTTTTCTGGACTTATCATGATAATTATCATTCCAAATCCAGCCTGACGTGTACCGGTCACATCGCGTTTCAGATTATCGCCGACATATACACAATTTTCAGGATCCACTTCAGCTATTCTCGCAGCTTCAAGGTAAATAGCCGGATCCGGTTTTCTAATACCTAAAACAGAGGAAAGCGCAACCGATTTAAAATATTTAGCCAGGTCATCTGCTGTCAACCAATCGGGAATTTCTTGCGATGTAATCACGTTACTGATCAGACCCAGCGTGTACCCTCGTTTTGATAATTCAATCACAACCTCCCTACCATCAGGAACCACTACTCTGAAGCCCATCGATTGCCGGTATTGATACGTCAACTCAACACCATTCGCAGCAATTCTTTCTTTTGGAAATTCAGGCGCAAGCCAACGAGTCCAGAGTTCTGCTTCTGGGGCTTCCTGCATGTTTTCAAAAGCCCACTTGCGATATTCCTTGTAGCGTTGATCTATTTTTTGGCAGAACGATTCTGGATCTTCTTCTGTACCTACCAGTTCAGCCATCCTTTTCCTTGCTTGCGACTGATGTGGTTCGTTATCGGTTAAGATTCGTAATGTGTTTCCAACATCCAGAAAAATTGCTTCAATTTTTTGATTCAT
>JACZIY010000407.1 GCA_014860845.1 Anaerolineaceae bacterium | reverse complement strand
TTACATTATTCTCGGAATCATTCTGGTAGTGATTGCATTCCTGATGATCTACAACTGGCGCGAAAAATCACTTTCTGGGACACCGGTGATGCAGGGGAGATTGGGTGGGCAAATGAAGACCAAACGTGGGAAAAAAGAACCATCCCCGTTTGCGGATAACGAACCCATTCCTGGAGCTTCAGTGGCACGACCAGTTAAGCCTCCTCCAGCACAGAGATCTGCTCCGCAAGCTTATGATTTACCCGTGATGCCTACTCCGGTAGCAAAACCAAACCCGGCAAGTGTTACTGCTGATCAACTAGATCGTACCCTGGTAGGAACTCCAGCCATATCAGATGCAACGTTGGTGTCACCAGCAGTGAACCTGCCATCCTTCTCCGTAGCAAAGGCTCCTACAGGTGTCATGTCACCTGGACAACGCATCACGCTGCAACAATTCCCATTCACGATTGGCAGAGTAGGAGCAGTATTAACACTGAACGATGCCAGTGTTTCGCGATTGCATGCGCAAATTACCGTCGATACTCAAAGCAGGCGCTATATGATTACAGACATGAATAGCAGCAATGGAACACGGGTCAATGGATCCCCATTAACCCCTGGTGAACCCGTTTACCTGAATAATGGCAGCCGTGTCCAGATTGGTCCCAACGTAGAAATTGTCTTTGAAAATTAATAGAAAGAAAAGAGTGAATTAATGGGTGATAAAACAATACTAGACTTCCAATCAATAGATGGGATTCGAAAAAAATTCCAGAATGAAGGAGAAGAATTGGCTGACGTTACTACCAGACTCAGGCAGGCAGTTCACAATTTACATAAAGATTGGATTGGCCAGGGTGCGGATGCTTTTTTTGATGAAATGGAAATGGTAGTACTACCTGCGATGAAACGACTGTATGAAGCGATGTTCTATTCATCTGGTGTCTTGAATGAGATTAAGAAAATTTATCATGATGCGGAAGATCAAAGTGGCCATTTCTTTAAGCAGGATTTCACCAATATTAATTTAGGTACAACCGATTTTGGAGCTGGATTATTTGATGGCGGAACATCAGGTGGCGGTGGGGCAGGTGTCAATCTTGGTGAAACTGACTTTGGTGCGGGCCAATTTGGAGGTGCTTCAGGAGGTGGATCTGGTCCCAATTTACAGGATACTGATTTTGGTGCCAGCCAATTTGGTGGAGGTGGAGAGCCATCAGGTTCTGATTCTAATTTTGGAGAAACTGATTTTGGTGTGAGTCAATCTAGCGGAGAACAATCAACTTCCGGAGGGGGAGATTCAGGCACCGCACAAGGCTCTCAGGATAGCATTCAACCACAAGAACCAAAAGCCGATACTGCAGCAAGTACAGGCGGAGGCGGCGGAGGTGGTTCTGGTGGGGGTGACAGTTCCGGCTTACAAGGTGATCTTAACAATATGGGCACCGGATTATCGGGTTCTGGATCCTCATCCGGTTCAGGTGGCGGTGGGGGTAGTACCCCTGGTGGAAGTGAATCCCCAATGACTGATCATGTTTATCAGAGTGGTGGTTCATCCACAGGTGGTGGCGGTGGATCTTCAGGTCCATCAGGTGCTCCTCCTCCGAGTAGTAGTCCAGCTTCGCCTCCCGCTGAAGGAGGAGATGGTATATCTGCTGCGGGTACTGCTGGTGTTGTAGGTGGTGTTGGGGCTGCAGCTGCTGCAGCAAATAAAGGCGTAAAAGACAAAGACAATAAGTAGCCATCATGGATGTG
>JACZIY010000406.1 GCA_014860845.1 Anaerolineaceae bacterium | reverse complement strand
GCCCAGGAGTGCCTGGCGTAGATTCATACGCGCGTACGTTTCCGGGCGATTGGGCCAGAAGAACTCTGCCACCTTTTCACGTGTTTGCACACGTGGTGGTTCCTCTGCCAGATACGCAAGTAAAGCGCGCTCCTTGCGGGTACGCAGGATTTCGCTGAGGTCGCTGCCATCAAAGTGCACACGGAAAGGGCCGAGGAGGGAAATTTCGAGTTTGCTCATTTTCTAATCTTAATTCACGCTTAATTCACGCTGATTTCACAGGCCGTACACGGCAGATTGTAATAATGATAGCAACCATGGTTCATATAAAGGCCGGATTCTATGAATGATCATCCAATAAATTATTTCTCTTACTTGTTACGGGTTTGGAAAGACAGCGTTGATGGAGAATGGCATGCATCTTTACAGGATGTCGTCAGCGGGGAGTGCCACCATTATCCGACTCTGTATGAATTATATGTCAATTTATGGGATTTGACGAATGAAAACGTCAATCATCCCGA
Source organism: Anaerolineaceae bacterium (assembly GCA_014860845.1). Next base: position 2,595 of record JACZIY010000406.1, on the reverse strand, counting down.
GCGAAGTCCATTTGAACCATTCAAGGCACAGTATGTCAGGAAATCAGAATAGGAGGGTTATGCAGGGAAAGTTAAGAATTGTTGAAATGTTTTTATCTCATTCAAAATTTTTTCAAGAATAGGAGAAACGATGAAAAGCAAGAAGTTTTTATGGATTTTTTTGACGGTGATCATGCTACTGAGCATGACCGTCGGTGCGGTGCTGGCGGAGGATGGTGCGTTATTCCGACGCAATATTTCCAAAACACCAGATAACGAAACGGAAAAAGCAGCCATCTACATGATGGACTTTTATGTCCCGGCACAGGCTTCTACTGGGCTGGTTGGCCCAGTAGATAATTATCAACTTCCGGATGGGACTGATGCTCCTGATTATCCTGATCGAGCCTATGCCAAACCAATGGTCTCAGTCTATATTGATGACCTGCATCCAGATGGAGAAGATACAAAAGGTGGAATCACCTTCGGTCACTTTGACGCCTTTGCAGGTGTTTCTTTAGATGATGGTACGTCCTGGAAGACCACCAATCTATCCCGCTCATCTGATCTGTCATCCTTCAACCTGAAAACAGGTTATGCCTATCCCGGAGATGTGCATAATGTGGTCCATCAAGTAGCAGGTGATCAGATTTTTGTGGCCTGGGCAAGTAAATTTTGCGGAGGTGGAACACCTCTCTATTCACTTGATGTTGCAGATCCAGATATTGCTGCATATTTGACAGATTTAGAGAGTACTACATACAGTAAAGATGCGGTCTATCTGTATGATCTGTTTGGTGTGGCAGGAAACCAAGGTTCAGTTGATTACACCCTCCAAGGGTTCCCGGAAGTGGGAGAAATTCCCTATTCCTGCGTCTGGACTGCACGAGGAAAGCTGTTACCGGGTGATGATCCTAAGACTGGTGAAACGGAAGCAACTTATGTAATGTGGACTAAACCAGAACGTCTTACCTCTGGAAAACGTGATGTCAACCTACCAGCAGTAGATTGCGCAATGGGTGCAGGATGTATCCTGACCTGGCAGGAAGACCCCGAAGGCTTACGCCCCGGACAAGGGCTTGGACCTGGCGAAGGCTGGTCGGGTGCTATTGCAAATGCACAGACTGATATTTGGTATTCGTATATAAGCTATCAAGATTTTGACCTGGTTTTTCGCGCAGAGGATACAGTTGGAGCGATTACTATGGCAGAGTATGCTGCCGATACTTTACTGACTTCAATGCCAAAGGCATATGTTCCAATGGCGATTCCAACGAGATTGACTGACAATGCTAAATGTAAAGGAATCAGCACTTTAAAAGAACCAAGCGATCCATATTGTTATATAAATTTTGATAACTTGGATACTGTTGACAACACAAATATAACTACATTTTTGGAAGGTATTGAAGGTCCTCAGGAAGGTGCTCAATACTGTGCAGATACGATTGATTGGACAACACCAGGTGGTACTACACAACCGGTATGTGTTACAGAAGATGGTCGTGTACTGAATGGTCGAGTTGCATCTACCCGTATTCGTATGAATTTGAAACCATACACCCCAATTGGTGCTGTGGATGAAGATGAAGACGGTGTAGTTGAAAAGAGTGCCTGGGCAGTCATGGCTGCAGAAGAAACTAAAGCGTTGGGAGATATTTTGATCGATCCTTACGGAAACCCCTCTACTAATCCAATTGATATCGGTAAGGATGTTTGGTACTACAGTTTCGATATGTTTGATCATCCAGTAATTGATCAGGGAGGTATTCTCAACCAACCTGCGATTTGCAGTCCATGGACAGTTGGAGCAACCTTTGATTGTACACCTTATGAATTCTTCCCGGTACAGACAGATCCATTAAATGAGGGAGATTACTACCTGACTGAAATTGCCCGTCGCTTTGCATTGACAACTAACTCAGTTTCTGCTGCTGATGAATCTGAAACTGGTCTCTCTGCCATGTTGATCTACAAGCAGGGAATTATAAATCAGGGTGGTCCCGCGGATATCTTCCTGCGACGTGTCCTCATTGATGATGAATTCGATGCTGCTGTTGACAATCCATATGCCTTCGAAAATATGGAATGTGATGATTGGTTATATCAGCCTGGTGAAGGAGAAGATTTCGGGGAGAACCCCAATTATCTAAAAGGCATTTGTCTCTCACCTGCTATTAATATTTCAGGAACCACCATTGTTGAATGTACTGGTGCGAGTGGGAATGATGCCTGTGCAGCTACCTTCCCGGTCGCAGATGATGGAAGCATTCCAGATTCAGATTCTTCTTTCCCGAAGGTTCTGGAATGGAGACAACTTCCTTATGATTCAACAGACCAACCTACAACACCAGATGATGAATCCGATCTGGAGGATCAATCATGGGAAAATCCGTTTGATGTGTCCAAGGGTCACCGTGGTTTTCTGGATGGTGATTTTGTGATGATGATGTATGCCTGGTCACCCAACTGGAAGTCCAACAGTGTCGGAAACGACCATTACAATTTGTATGTTCGGCGGTCCTTCGATGGTGGTCTCACCTGGACAACTACTCCTGGTGGTGCTGGATTGACAGCCACTGAGAATTATTGTGTGAATACTGCTTCTGCTGATTG
>JACZIY010000405.1 GCA_014860845.1 Anaerolineaceae bacterium | reverse complement strand
GTCATAATCTCTAATCCCACAGCCTTGCACCTGGATGTAGCAATTCCAGCTGCATTACAAGGATGCCATTTGTTTTTTGAAAAACCGATTTCTGACTCCATGGATCGGATTCCTGAATTACTAGATGCACTGAAAACTGGCGGCGGTAAAGCCATGACAGGATTCCAATATCGATTTCATCCAGGATTGAATCAGGTAAAAACCTGGATTGAGGATGGATTGATTGGAAATGTTATTTCTGCAAGAGCGCATTGGGGTGAATACCAACCTGGTTGGCATCCATGGGAAGATCATCGTAAAAGCTATAGTGCCAGAAAGGATCTGGGTGGGGGAGTCATCCTCACGCTATGTCATCCGATAGACTACTTCCGCTGGATGTTTGGTGAAATTCATTCCGTGTGGAGTGCCTATAGTTCTATCGATCATTTACAAATTGATTCAGAAGGAATTGCGGACATATCTATATTATTCGAAAAAGTTATTGGTCATGTTCATCTTGATTACATACAACGACCTGGAAAACACGTAGTAGAAATCATTGGTGATTCGGGTACAATAACCTGGGACAACAAAGATGGAGTAGCCAGATGTTATTCTGCAGAATACGAAGTCTGGCATGAGTTTACTCCTTCTTCCGATTTTGAACGAAACACATTGTTTATTGATGAAATGAAAAATTTTATTGAATTTGTCAAAGGCAATGAAGTCCCAATGTGTACGCTTGAAGATGGCATTAAAATACAAGAAATCGTTTCAGCTATTTATCAAAGTCAAATTGAAAAAAGAAGAATCGATCTGGAATAATCAATTGTTGTTCGTATTTGGTCCAAAATATTTTAATAATAACTAGAGGATTCAATAATGGGTAATATTTTTGAAAAATTTGACATGAAGAATAAGGCAGTGATCATCACTGGTGGTGCTGGCCTCTTAGGGCGTCAATTCTCAAAGACTCTCGCTGAAGCCGGGGCAGGTGTGGTGGTTGCTGACATGCTGATCGAAAAAGCTGAAGAAATAGCTGATGGGTTAAGAAATTCCGGATATCAGGCGATTGGTGTTCAGGTAGATGTAACAGACAAAAAATCGGTTGAGAATCTGATAGCGAAAACCATCAAGGAATATGGAATCTTGAGCGGACTGATCAACAGCGCTGCCATGGATCCAAAATTTGATAATGAACATGCTGGCCAACATAATAATAGTTTTGAGGATTATCCTGTCGATATGTTTAGATCAGCGTTGGATGTGAACCTGACAGGAATGTTTTTGTGTTGTCAGGCTGCCGTAAAAGAGATGTTGAAGGACAATAAGGGATCGATTATAAATATTTGTTCCACGTATGGGTTGGTAGGTCCAGACCAGCGATTATATGAGCGTGAAGGTCAACCCAGGCAATATAAACCCGTTTTTTACACTGTTTCGAAAGCTGGTGTGTTAGGTTTGACCAAATATCTGGCAACATACTATATGGGAACTCAAATTCGAGTAAATGCACTTACACCGGGCGGCGTATACAACCAACATGACGAAACCTTTACGGAACGCTACTCAGCCCGAACAGTTTTAGGAAGGATGGCTGATCAGGATGAGATGAATGGTGCTTGCTTATTCCTGGC
>JACZIY010000051.1 GCA_014860845.1 Anaerolineaceae bacterium | reverse complement strand
GTGTACACATCAGATGCATCAGGTCGAAGAACTGTGTGATCGTCTGGTTTTGATCAATCAAGGAAAATCTGTTCTGTATGGAGCTTTAAGTGAAGTGCAGAAGACATATGCAGGTCATGCGATCCATATTCAAACAGAAGATCAAATTCCCAATTCGTTGCCTGGAATGAAAGAAATAAAAAGATTGGAGAATAATCATCTATATCAGGTTGAGCTCTATCCAGAAGTTTCACCTCAGGATTTCTTAAAATCGTTAGTCCTTGGAAATATCAATATTGATCAATTTGAAATTGCATCTCCCACCCTGGATGAAATTTTTATTCAAGTTGTTACAGAATCAGGGATGAAATATGAATAAAACCTGGCTTGTGATTAAACATGAATATTTGAAACATGTCAAAAAGAAACGCTTCATTTTGGCAATTATATCTTTGCCTTTTTTTGTTTTACTGATGGTGGCAATTGGCTACTTATCGGTGGTTTTCCAATACAATGATGCTCCAGTTGGTTATATTGATCGAAGTGGCTTAATGGATAATTCAATTGTATATCAGGCAGAAGCCCCGCTTGGCTTCATGAATCCCATTGAATTTATTCGCTATAACGATGAAACGGAAGCCGAATCAGCTTTGAATAACGAAACAATTCAAGCTTTTTATGTTGTAGATAAAAACTTCATTGAAGCCAGAGAAATCAAAGTTGTTGCTAATAAGGCACCTGATTCAGGTGTGAATAACGAGTTTTTTAATTTCTTCAAATTGAATCTGCTAAAAAATTTACCCGGAGAGATATCAGATCGTATCATGGAAGGTGCTGATTTTGAAATTAAATCAACTGGGGATCAAAAAACCACCGATAAAGATAACATTTTAGTTTTTATACTACCTTTTCTGGCGGGATTTTTATTCATTATGGCGGTTAATATCAGTGCAGGGTATCTACTTCAGGCTGTGGTAGAGGAAAAAGAAAATCGAACCATGGAAATTATGGTTACATCGATATCACCTACTCAATTGATGACTGCGAAAGTAATTGGTAATTTAAGCGTCGGATTAACCCAATTGGTTGTCTGGATCATATTTGGAATAATTGGAATTTTCTCATTATTTCGCTTATTTCCCAATTTACAATCCTCAAATATAGATTATTCATTTCTGTTATTAACGATCCTGGTTTTTATTCCGGCGTTTGTGATGATCGCTGCAATGATGGCTGCTTTAGGAGCTACAACTACAGAAACAAGGGAAGCGCAACAAATTGCTGGTATTTTTACAATACCTATGGTGGCGCCCTATTGGTTTATGCAGGTTTTAATGGAAAAGCCAAATAGCCCCTTATCCATATTCTTTAGTTTGTTTCCATTCACAGCTCCAGTAAGCCTGCCAATGCGGGCTGCATTTTCCAATATTCCTGCCTGGCAGATTGCAATCACTATAACTCTATTAATTTTATTTGCAATTGCTGCACTTTGGTTTGCAGGTAAAGCATTTCGATTGGGGATGTTACGCTATGGTAAAAAACTTTCCTTAAAAGAGATCTTCACACAAAGGTCATAAAATGAAAAAGACATTAATCGTACTAAAAAATGAATTACTTACAACAATAAAAAGAAAATCCTTTATCCTGACTTTACTTCTACTTCCGTTGATTGGATTAATTTTTACGCTTGTCATTGGAAACAGGAACCAAAGCTCTGGTATTTCCAGCATAATTTCTAAATTGACTACCTCAGAGGAGGAAATTTTATCAATAGGGTTATTGGATGAAACCAAATATATTATCGAAGTCCCTGATGAACTACAGGATCAAATCAAGTTGTACACTAATCGGGAAACCGCGGACCTCGACTTAGATTCAGGCACTATCAAAGCTTTATATCTCATCCCAATAGATTATGTGCAAAACGGTGAGATCGTCGTCTATCGGCCTGATTTCAATCCTCTGAGTGCTGGCAATGACAACTACCTGGTTGAGACGTTGATCAATTCTGCATTATTGTCAGAAAATCGAGAAATCTTGAACCTGGTGAACACAGTTCCTAAATTTAAATCTGAGTTATTAACCCCGGAACCCCAGCGTGACCCAGAAAATCAATTGACATTCTTTCTACCCTATATCGTTACATTCCTGTTTTATATTGTGATTTTAGGTAGTTCAAGCATGATGTTAAATAGTATTACCAATGAAAAATCCAATCGAGTGATCGAGATATTACTGACATCAATTACACCAATGCAATTATTAAGCGGAAAAATTATTGCCTTAGGATTGGTTGGATTACTTCAAACCGTTGTCTGGAGTGGAACTGGTCTTTTTATCCTCCGATTGAGTGGAAGAAGTTTCGCATTACCTCAGGAATTTCAATTACCAACGTCCATTTTGATTTGGGGTATTATTTTCTTTATTCTGGGTTTCATTTTGTACGCAAGTTTAATGGCAGGTGTTGGCGCGTTAGTATCCAATATAAAAGAGGCATCCCAGGCAACAACCATTTTAGTAATTCCAATGGTAATCCCCCTGGTTCTGTTAGCGCCTATCATCGATGATCCGAATGGGACATTAGCAGTAATTTTAAGTCTCTTTCCTTTTACATCTCCAGTATCCATGATGACAAGATTATCAGCAGGAACTGTTCCAATCTGGCAAATACTTCTTGCGATCATTTTGCTTTTATTTTCAGCCTATTGGATTGTTCGTTCGGTATCCGGGTTTTTCAGGGCTCAATATTTATTATCCGGGAAGGAATTCAAAATTAAATTTTTTATTGATGCAATGCTTGGAAAATTATAGAAAAAAAGTAACATTAGGTATTGGTTATTTTGTAGCATGTTTTACCATCGATTTACTTGCTTGTTAAATTTTCACATGATATAATTTTTTTATTCAGAAAGAAAAAGATAGATTTTCTCTTCCCAAAAAAACAATCCACTTTTTAATTCTTGTGCACTTCTTGAAGGATATCCCTGCACGAAGACTATTTGCTTAAAACAATACCAATAATATTAAAATATTACCTTTTTAAAAGGACTCCCTATGATTAATGTACCTGATCTCGAAAAAAGTTCTCTGGCTGAATTAAGAAAAATCGCAAAAGAATTAAATATTATTAATTCAACCCGACTCAAAAGAGAAAATTTGATTGTACGAATTGCTCAACATTCCACTGAAGCCAACGAAGAGGGCGAAGAAGTTCGCGGTGGTATCCTGGAAGTTATGCCGGAAGGAATCGGTTTTCTAAGACAAAACTACAAACTTGGAAAAGATGATGTCTATGTTTCACAGGCTCAAATTCGAAGATATAATCTGAGGAGTGGAGATCTTGTGATCGGATACGCACGCCCACCACGCGAATCCGAACGTCATTTTGGTATCGTTAAAGTTGATTTTATTAACGGTTTAGAAGCCGAAAGTGCAAGAGAACGGCAGTATTTTGATTCCTTAACCCCAATTTTTCCCGATCAACGTTTCGATCTGGAAACAAACCCTAAAGTTTTATCGACCCGTCTTATCGATATGATTGCACCCATCGGACGTGGCCAGCGTGCCATGATTGTTTCACCCCCGAAGGCAGGAAAGACGACCATCATCAAAGAATTATGTAATGCGATTACTGCCAATAACCCAGGTACCTATGTGACCCTGGTGCTCATTGGAGAGAGACCGGAAGAAGTTACGGATATGGACCGCTCGGTAGATGCCGAAGTGGTCGCATCCACATTTGATGAACCGGTCACAGCCCATGTCAGAACATCTGAGATTGCATTAAGCCGTGCAAAAAGATTGGTAGAGTTAGGAAAAGATGTAGTGATTTTGATGGATTCACTCACCCGGCTTGCCCGAGCATATAATATGTCAGTAACCCCCTCCGGAAGAACACTTTCTGGTGGAATGGATCCTTCAGCATTGTATCCACCTAAACGTTTTTATGGTGCGGCTCGTAATATTGAAGAAGGAGGTTCACTCACCATCATCGCAACTGCACTGGTTGATACCGGATCTCGACTGGATGACGTTGTTTATGAAGAATTCAAAGGTACTGGAAATATGGAATTACATCTTTCCAGGCGATTGCAGGAACGCCGGATATTCCCGGCAATTGACATCGAAAAATCTTCGACCAGACGCGAAGATCTTTTAATGAGCCCGGATGTCCTTCAAAGAGTCTGGGTAATGCGTCGCATGTACTTACAAATGATCTCGAATCCCCCTCAAGGAGCAGGAATGGATATATCCGTAGCCTCCGAAGCTATTCTACAACGCTTGTCAAAAACGAAAAATAATGTAGAATTCTTGGAGAGTCTAACGGAGGCTATGTGAATTTAGGTAAAAAACAAGAAAATACCAATCAACACACCAACACTAATAAAATAATATCGATTATATTTTGGGGGCTGGCATCGCTGATGATAGCCCTCTTAGTTTTCGTTGCAATACAATTTTTCAAACCGAGCCAGACAGCATGGACACCGGATAAGGGTAATGTTTCAGCGAGTACATCTGATTCTGCGCCTGCTTCACTTCCTAATTTTGAATCGGTAGATGAAGATTATGCTGTAATTCGGTATGCGAATCCTGTTACGATTATTCCGACCAGAGCAAGGACCGAAGCGACGACCTATATGATCGAATCAGGTGATTCAGTGTTTGGTATTGCTACATTTTTCAACTTGACACCAGAAACAATTTTATGGGCGAATAAGGACACGATGAATGATGATCCCCACATGATTTCTGTTGGTAGCGAGTTGCGGATTCCACCAACCAATGGTGTTTATTATGAATGGCAAAAAGGGGATACATTAGAATCAGTAGCCGGACAATTCAAGGTCGATATAGATGCGGTATTGGACTGGACACCGAATAAAATTGATCGAACCGATCCGGTAATCACACCAGGTACGTATGTCATGATCCCGGGTGGTCAAAGGGAATTCCAACAATGGGTTGTTCCCACGATTCCGAGAGGTCCCGCTGGGGTCAATAGCAGCATTCCTGGTGCTTGTGACACTTCAGCTGGTGGTGCTTATGGCACCGGCACTTTCATCTGGCCTGCCAATAATCAATTCATCTCAGGCAATGATTATTGGTCCGGTCACCTTGCGATTGATATCGGAGCGATGACCGGAGATAATGTTTATGCATCCGATAGTGGTGTGGTTGTGTATGCTGGTGGCATAAGTGGCGGCTATGGAAATATGATCATGATCGATCATGGCAATGGTTACCAGACATTGTATGCCCATTTGAGTGCTATTAATGTCCGCTGTGGATCCAGTGTTTATCAAGGATCTGTAATTGGAGCCGCTGGAAGCACCGGAAATTCCACTGGCCCGCATCTGCATTTTGAAGTCAGATTTATGGGCGGTTTCTTAAACCCCCATTATATTCTTCCGTAAAATTTTCTAAAGTTAATAAAACGCGTTCCTTATGAAAATCAAAAGGAACGCGTTTTTATTTTTTTATAACAAAGAGACTGGATCAACCGTGACAATTGTTTCTCCCAATTCTCTATTTACCAATACTTCGATCGGTCGAGGACCCCGTAAGATGATCTGCCACCGGTAAATAGCATTCAGTTTTGGGAAAAAACATGGCACTGGACCTATGATATCGGTCTGTCTGTAATTCCCTTCTTTAATCCAAAAAGTAATTTTTTCAGCCATGGATTGAGCCATTAATTTTGCTTCGTTCTCATCCCTGTGGCGAAATTCCAGCCGAATCAATCGTGAAAATGGTGGATAACCAAGCTTTGATCGATATCCAAGTTCATGTTCGTAAAACGAACTAAAATCATGTTTAGCAGCCATTCTGATAGGATACTCTTCCGGCTGATAGGTTTGGAAGATAACATTTCCCCCCAGTGGGCTTCTTCCTGCCCTCCCAGCAACCTGCGTTAATAATTGGAAAGTTCTTTCCGCTGCTCTGAAATCGGGCATTGACAATCCAACATCTGCCAGAATAACACCAACCAGCGTGACAAATGGAAAGTCGATTCCTTTTGCTAACATCTGCGTCCCAACCAGGATATCCGCTTTGCGGTCAGCGAATTTTCTTAAGAGCACTTCGTGAATGCCCTTTTGTTTTGAGATCCCTGAATCCATCCGGATCACCCTTGCTGCAGGAAATTGTTTGCTGACTTCTTGCTCAACCCGTTCTGTTCCGATGCCAAATTGGCGAATTTGATTACTTTTACATTGTGGGCAGGTATTTGGCAATTGACGAGTATAACCACAATGATGGCACAATAAGTGGTTTTGATCCGCATGAAAAGTAAGCGGAATATCACAGCGGGGACATGATAATCGATAACCACAATTACGGCAAAATACATATGTTGCTGAACCTCGACGATTAAGGAATAAAATCGCTTGATGTCCTGCGTCCAGCGTTTTTTGGATGCGTTCGTGTAAATCTCGGCTAAAAATGGACCGATTGCCCTGTTTGAGTTCACGTCGCATATCAATGATGCTAACCTCAGGCAAAGGCAATGCTGATAAATGCTGTTGGGAAAGATCGTTACCTGATCGTAACTCTGACTTAACTGCTTCTGTGTGAGCGAATATCCTCAAGGGCATTCTCAAAATTGGCCATTTCTGTTGATTTGCTTTATACATCATTTCGACACTGGGAGTCGCACTTCCATAAACGATCATTGCGTGATTTAATTTGGCATAAACTTCTGCTGCCTGTATCGCATTGTATCTGGGTGAAATATCATCCTGAAAATAAGAATCGTCATGTGCTTCATCGACAATTATTAATCCAAGATTTTCAAGGGGAGAAAACAATGCAGATCTGGGTCCTACGATAACCTTGAGTTCTCCTTTTCGTATCCGACGCCATGTATCAAACCTGGCTCCTTCTGAAATTTGCGAGTGGATAATCCCAACTTTACCGCCAAACCGAGCTTGAAATCGTTTTACAGTTTGAGGGGTAAGACTGATTTCCGGAACCATTACAATGGCTGTTTTTGATAGTTCCAAAACAGCTTTTACCATTCGCAAATATAATTCGGTTTTACCAGATCCAGTAACACCATGAATCAAGACAGGTTTGTGAAAATCTTGCTGATCGAGCATATCCTTCAATATTGACCAGTTTTGTTGCTGGTCTTGTGTCAAAATTGGAGGATCATGCGATATTTTTTCATAATGTTCAAGTGGGTCTCGTATTGATTCGATCTCACCGAAATAAATGATGCCCGCGTCTGCTAATTTATTGAGATCCACAGAAGTAGCACCTGTTGCCATTGTTACCATGGACGTTTCGATTCCATCAGGCTGGTTTGACAATAAATGTAAAACTTCTCTTCGACGGTCAAATGCCGTCCCTTTTCTGCTAATTTCACTCAAACGAAGATCAATATCTTCTTGTCGGATATTCAGATGAATGGTGCGCACCATTTTCGCCTGAACGCGAGGAGGGGCAAGGTAAGTTTGTGATTGAACGATCCCTAATTGAATTAAGCGACGGATAGCTGCTTTCCAATTTACTCTCGTAAAAGCCCGGTTCAATTGAGCGCCTCGCGATGCTCCTTTTTCCTTGAGGTGTCCAACAATTCTTCTTTGAAGAGGTGATAAGGGTATTTCCGGTGTTTTTTGAACTAATTCATACAAACTGTCCACCTGTTGGCTTAAGCCAGATGGCAAAATCAGTTTATAACAAGCAGATAAGGGTGAGATTGTCTCCCTTGCCAACCATTCAGCTAATTTCTGCTGAGCTGGGTTGATTACCGCATGTGGGTCTAAGACACTGTCGATCGGTCTGGTTTTAGGTACCTGTGGTGTTGTAACGAAAGCCTGGATGATTCCCTGTGCAATTTGTCTTCCAAACGGAACCAAGACCAATGCTCCTACCTCAAGTTCGTTTTGAAATTCCTCAGGAACATGATAATCAAAAGTACCTTCAATTCCAGGAACATTGACAATTACCTGTACATACATTTGCATTAAGGAATGCCACCTTTAAGAACTAGATTTGACAAAAACTCCAGCACCATAACCAACAACTGAAGAAAAATCTCCCGTTTGGTTGCCGGATGTTGAGTGATGCAGGATTTCAATTTTATCCGCCCCAAGCATCTTACTGACTGCCATACTGATCATGACCGCACCCAATCCACAGGCATATCCCTTCCCTTCAAATTCAGTACGATAAACATTCTCAAT
>JACZIY010000404.1 GCA_014860845.1 Anaerolineaceae bacterium | reverse complement strand
CCGATGTATCCTAATCCACGTGAAAAACTTGAAATTGAATCTTTAAATAACGCCGCATGAAAAAGGAGTCTAAATGATGGCAAAAATCGTAATTGATCCAATCACTCGTATTGAAGGACACTTAAGAATTGAAGTTGAAGTAAAAGATGGTGTAGTTAGCAATGCCTGGAGCAGCAGTACTATGTTCCGTGGCATAGAGACAATTTTGAAAGGACGTGATCCACGCGGAGCCTGGACGATAACCCAGCGAATCTGCGGTGTTTGAACGACTGTACACGCAGTCAGCTCCGTGCGAGCTGTAGAAGATGCTATAAAAATCAAAGTCCCCACCAATGCCCGTTTGATCCGCAATATTATTCAAGCCATTCAATTCGTACAGGATCATGTGATTCATTTCTATCATCTCCATGCCCTTGATTGGGTGGATATCGTCAATGCCCTCAGCGCTGATCCAAAAGCAACCTCTGAATTGGCGGAATCGATTTCCACCTGGCCAAATTCCAGTGAGAATTATTTCCGGGGTGTTCAGGATCGGGTGAAAAAATTTGTCGATAGCGGACAACTGGGAATTTTTGCCAATGCTTATTGGGGTCACCCGGCGTACAGTTTGCCGCCTGAAGCCAATTTGATGGCCGTTGCTCATTATCTGGAGGCATTGGATTGGCAACGCGAAGTCATTAAAGCGCATGCCATCCTGGGTGCCAAGAATCCCCATCTGCAAACCTATCTTGTGGGAGGAATGTCCACCCCTGTTGATCCTAACAGTGAAGTCGCCATTAACGCTGATAAAATCGCTCAGTTGCTGGGATTATTCGCCAAAGCCAAAGATTTTGTTGACCGGGTTTACCTTCCGGATGTATTAGCCATCGCGCCTTTTTATCTGGATTGGGCAGGACTGGGCGAAGGGTTGGGTAATTTCATGTCTTATGGTGACATTCCGTTGATCGATGACTTCGATCCCAATAATAAGGAACATCTCTTCTTTCCACGTGGTGTCATCCTCGACCGGGATCTTAGCAAAGTTCATCCACTTGACCCGGAAAAGATTCATGAATATGTCACTCATTCCTGGTATTCCTATGAAGATGAGAGTAAAGGTTTGCATCCTTCTGTAGGAGAAACAAACCCAAATTACACAGGTCCCAATCCCCCTTACGAATATCTGGATACCGACAAAAAGTACACCTGGTTGAAGGCACCACGCTATGATGATAAATCTATGGAGGTGGGTCCATTAGCACGTATGTTAATAGGCTATGCCTCTGGCCATAAACGCACCGTTGAATTGGTAAACGCAGTGCTCGAAAAACTCAATGCGCCTGCAACCGTTTTGTTCTCCACGTTAGGCCGTGTGGCTGCCCGCTGTATTGAAACAGTCTTGTTGGCAGAACAGCTCGAACCCTGGACAATGGAACTGGCTCAAAACATCGGTAAAGGCGACTTGCGCATCCACGAGCAGGATCATTGGGAACCCGCTACCTGGCCAGCTGAATCCATGGGCTGGGGTTGGACGGAGGCCCCTCGTGGTGCTCTGGGACATTGGATCCATATCAAGGACGGCAAGATTGCAAATTACCAGGCTATTGTTCCCTCCACCTGGAATGGCTCCCCGCGTGATGCTAAAGGATTAATGGGCGCATATGAAGCAGCATTGATCGGCACACCGGTAGCAGATCCCAGTAAACCAGTGGAAATCCTACGCACTGTCCACTCCTTCGATCCCTGCATGGCATGCGCAGTCCATGTCCTCGATGCGGATGGCAATGAAATTACCAAAGTAATAGTGATGGATTAGCAGTTGAAAAAAACACTCATTCTGGGCGTTGGAAATTATATACTGTCTGATGACGGGCTTTCGGTGCATGTTCTGGAGCGCCTTCAGGCAGATAATCTTATTCCGGACGATATTCAAATGATTGATGGTGGCACCTGTGGTCTCGACCTCCTCCAATATCTGGAGGGGGTCTCCAATCTGATCATTATTGATGCAATCAAAACCAGAGATGGCGAACCAGGCTCGATCATTCGTCTGGATGGCGATCAGATCCCTGCTTATCTTTCGTTAAAAATATCTCCCCATGACATTGGCCTGCCCGACCTTTTAGCCACTGCCAAACTGCGTGATCTCTATCCGGAAAATATTGTTGCATTTGGAATTCAGCCAGCCTCCCTGGAATTGGGTGTGGAACTCTCTCCTGAAGTTGCTGCGAATGTGGATACCTTGATAGAATTAATCCAAAAAGAGGTCACTGAGTTAATCCTGATATAAATCGCTCCTATTCTTGGAGAACCTGCATCGCGAAAACGATGCAGGTTTTTATTTGTCCTGATCTTAAGAAATAT
>JACZIY010000403.1 GCA_014860845.1 Anaerolineaceae bacterium | reverse complement strand
TTGACAAAATTATATTTTTTGCTATTATTAGTTTATCTATTAAATAAACAAAATAAAAAACAAAGACAATCAGCACGCTCTAAATTTCACTAATTTAATACGTAGATCCAATCTCATGAAAAACGAAGAAGAGAATATTTATTGGCATGGTTGGAAAGCAGAAATATCAAGCAGGTGATCAAACCCTCCTCAGACAGATAAATTTGTCTGCAATATTAAATCACATACGGATTGAAAAACCAATTTCCAGGTCGATTCTTGCAGAGAGAACTGGTTTAAATAAAGCAACCATTTCAAATCTCGTTAATGAATTAATTGATAAGAAATTTGTTAAAGAATTAGGTGTAAAGAATTCTGGTATCGGTAGACCATCTTCTCAGTTGATTCTTAATCCAGAAGCTGGGTTTATTCTAAGTTCGGAGATTGGCGTTGATTTTATTTCGGTGATAGGAACTGATTTTTCTCCAAACATTCTATTTGAAGTAACGAAAAAAATAGAACCTAATTTGGACCCCTCCCTTGTTATCGAAATGCTGATTTCCATTCTCAAGAAAGCTCAAAATAAATGCAGTAAACATGTAGGTAATAATTTTCTCGGTCTTGCGCTTGGTGTACCTGGTCTAGTTGATTTCGAATCTGGTTGCCTGCTATTTGCTCCGAATTTACAATGGAAAGATATTCCTCTAAAGAATATTTTATCATCAGCATTTGATGCTCCAATTTTTGTTGACAATGAAGCTAACCTTGCCACTCTTGGTGAATACTTTTTTGGCAACGCACTTCTTTATGATGATGTTCTGTATCTATCTGTAGGCGTAGGTCTTGGCGGTGGCATGCTTCGTGAAGGACAATTGCTACGTGGAGTCGGTGGCATGGCAGGTGAATTTGGGCATATGACAGCAGATCCTGATGGCGAATTGTGTGGTTGTGGCAACCGAGGTTGTTGGGAAACGCAAGCCAGCCAAAAAGTTCTTTTTAAATATGTTCACGAAGCTATAAAAAAAGGAGAAACATCCATCCTCCAAGAAACTTGTGGACATAATCTTGAATTACTAAATACCGATCTAATCATTGAAGCAGCCAGACGAAATGATCGGGTAGCATTGGAATCCTTGAAAAAAGTAGGACGTCATCTTGGTATAGGGATATCTTCCCTCATTAATGCCCTGAATCCTGGGATTATCGTTCTTGGCGGTATTTTGAGCTCTGCTTGGGAAATATTAGAGCCAGAAATTAACCAGGAATTGAAAAATCGAGCACTGTATTGGAACAGGGAAAGTACAAAAGTTGTGTTGGGAAAGAATGGATCAAAATCATGTGTTATGGGGGGAATTGCAACTGTGTACCAGATGATCCTTTCAGAACCTCATAACAATTCTCATATTTTTGACAACAAATAAAAAGAGGAGGTCATCGGAAAAAATATTTTCGTTTGAATCAGAAAATTATACAAAATCTACAAGGAGATTGAAGAAATGAAAAAAATATTATATCTAGTGTTTGTTTTTGCTTTAGTTCTCTCAGCATGTACTCCAAAAGCGACAGAACCTGTTGTTGAAGCACCAGCTGCAGATGCACCTGCTGTTGAACAACCAGCAGCTGATACATCAGGAGTAAAAGAGCTTTCCATTCTGTGGGCTGAATGGGATCCTGCGAATTATCTGCAGGAAATTGGTAACTTGTATGAGAAGGAAACTGGCATAAAAGTGAATGTGGTTCAAGAACCATGGGGTTCATTCTATGACCTGATGGCGTCACAGTGGGCTGCTAAATCTGATACATATGATATGGTCGTCGGTGATAGCCAATGGACTGGTCAGGGTGCAACACAAGGTCATTATGTTGACCTGACAGATTTCATGAAATCCAAAGGTATTGATAAGACAGTCACAGAAGCAACACTAAAGTATTATGGTGAATATCCTGTTGGTAGCGGCACCTACTGGGCTTACCCGACTGAGGGAGATGCTGTTGGTTGGGCTTATCGTAAAGATCTATTTGAGGATCCTGCTGAAATGGAAGCATTCAAAGCTAAATACGGCTATGATCTTGCGACTCCAGAAACCTGGGATCAGCTTTATGATATTGCTGAATTCTTCACAAGACCTGATGATCCAAAGAACGGCGTTAAATATGGCGTCGGTGTTTATACCCAAAAAGACTATGATGGCATGATCATGGGTTACGAGAATGTCCTCTTTTCATGGGGATCGGGATGGTTTGATCCAGAGACATTTCAGGTTAAAGGAGTAGTCAACTCTCCTGAAGCTGTTGAGGCATTAAAATTCTATCGCGAACTTTACAAATTTGCCCCTCCAGGAACCTCTAATGCATTCTATGCTGAAATGAATGATGCCTATATCTCCGGACAGGCTGCGATGATCATGAATTACTTTGCATTCTTCCCATCACTTGCTAATCCGGGAGTAAGTCCATTTGCCGAGGTGACAGGATTCTTTGCTGGACCAAAAGGTCCAACTGGTGAAGCCTTTGTTGCTTTAGGTGGTCAGGGATTGAGTGTTTTGTCCTATACCTCTAAAGAACGACAACAAGCCTCAATGGATTTCATTGAATGGTTTTCCTCTGATCGGATCCAACAAGAATGGGCAAAAGTTGGTGGATATACTTGTAACAAATCAGTTTTAGCTTCTGAAGAATTTCTTACCAACACCCCATACAATCAGGCTTTTTCTGATTCCATGCAGATGGTTAAAGACTTCTGGAATATTCCTGTCTTTGGACAAATGCTTGAACCAGTCAATCGCCTTCTCCATCCATATATTGTAGATGGTCAGGGTGACCCTCAGGCACTCTTAGATCAACTTGCTGAAGAACAACATCAAATTTTAGTTGACAATGGCGTTTTAAAGTAGTTTCTATTGATAAAAAGTGGTGGGGATGTTTCCCCACCACTTTTTTAAGTTTTTTGGCAAGCACTTCATATTGAGGTAGAAAATGACAAAAGTCACTAGTATTCAAAAAAGTGGAAAATGGGACTTAAGTGAACGCGCTTTAGTCAATTTATTTATATGGCCAACTTTAATATTGTTAATAGTTATCAATATTT
>JACZIY010000402.1 GCA_014860845.1 Anaerolineaceae bacterium | reverse complement strand
CAGTCTTGTTGTATTTAGAAGAAACAAACTACTACCCGACGAAGAGGGTCAACACTTTTCGGGGTCCTCTAAATTAGAGATTGTCTGGACACTTGTACCCCTGGCGGTAGTAATTTTTATTTCCTACTTGGGGGCAATTTCATTAGCTGAGACAAGGAAAATTGATCCACAAGCCATGGCGGTAAAAGTTACAGGTGGGCAATGGTATTGGTCATTTGATTACCCGGATTATGGGATTACTTCCGATGTTTTATATCTTCCCGTTGATAGGCAGGTAAAACTTTCATTGACATCCATGGATGTGATTCATTCTTTTTGGGTACCTGAATTTCGGGTAAAACAGGATGTATTACCGGGGGAAAATTTAGTCAAAGAACTTCGATTTACACCTATAGAAACCGGTGATTTCATGGTTTTATGTTCAGAATTATGTGGTGGAGCACATGCGTATATGAATAGTCCAGTTAAGGTTGTATCAGAAGGGGAATTCCAGGACTGGGTCGATGAAGAATTAGGCAATTTTCCACAAGATCCTGTGAGTTTGGGTGAACGATTAGTTAAGAACAATGGTTGTTTTGGATGTCATTCAATTGATGGCAAAGATGGGGTAGGTCCTACATGGAAGGGTCTTTATGGCAGTGAAAAATCTTTGGTAAGTGGTGAAAGAATAATAGTGGATGAAGAATACCTGTATCAAGCCATCATCAATCCAAATAGTCAGATTGTTCTGGGTTTTCCTGCAAATGTTATGGCACAAAATTACAGTGAAGGATTCACTGATGAAGAATTAAATAACATGATTGCATTTATCAAATCATTGGAATAAGGTGAGGAAAAATCATGAAGAGGAATTCAACAGGGATTATTAAAGGTTTTTTGTTTCAAATCATAGGGTCAATTATTGGCGCAGGAATTTTAGGTGGAATTCGAGCATTAATGGGTTTATCCTGGAAAACTGAACCCGCCATTGTACTGGGAGGTCTTATTGGTGCGATTGCATTCATGGTTGGGGTCGGTGGATTCAAAGACTGGTGGAGAATGGCTCTGGGAGAGGAAGTTACAGAAGCCAGTCAGGTAACCGGTGAACTGGGGCTGAGAAGGTATTTTGGTTTTAGTCTGGATCATAAAGTAATTGGTATACAATACGGAATTCTCTCAATGGTTCTATTAGTATTGGGAGGTTCACTTGCACTGATTTTCCGTGTTGAACTAGCTCAATCCGGATTACAGATATTAAATTTTGTTCAATTTAACACATTGGTCGGTTTGCATGGAATGGTATTGATTGCATCAATATTAATGGGAATCGCAGCAATGAGTAATTATGTGGTTCCTTTATTAATTGGTGCTGAGGATATGGCTTTTCCAAGATTGAATGCTTTTTCATTTTGGATTGCTGTACCTGCATCCATCATATTAATGAGCTCTATGTTATTTGGAGGTTTTGAAACTGGATGGACTGCTTATCCACCGTTAAGTGTGCGTGGACCAATGGGTATTCAAATGTTCTTTTTAGGCGTTTTTATCGTTGGATACTCCTCAATTTTGGGAGCGTTGAACCTGATTGCAACAATATTAACCATGCGTACCAAAGGTATGGGATTGTTTAAAATGCCCATATTTGCCTGGTCTGTTCTGGCAACATCCATAATCTCACTAACAGCAACTCAATTGATCGGGCTTTCTTTCCAATTAGTCATGTTTGAAAGATTGTTCGGAATGAGTTTTTTTACTCCTTCTGACGGAGGAAATCCTATTCTTTTCCAACATTTATTCTGGTTCTATTCACATCCCGCTGTGTATATTTTTGTCTTACCAGGATTGGGAATAATCAGTGAATTATTGCCTGTTTTTGTGAGGAAACCTTTATTTGGATATAAATGGGTAGCCATGTCTTCCATGGGGATCGCTCTGACCGGATTCCTGGTCTGGGGTCACCATATGTTTACTGCTGGTATCGAAGAATATCTCAGAGTACCGTTTATGTACAGTACGTTATTAGTGGCTGTGCCTACAGGCGTGAAATTCTTCAGTTGGGTGGCAACAATTTGGCAAGGAAAAGCTAGATTCCCAGTTCCAATGTTATTTGTTTTGGGTGGGATTATTGTGTTTTTATTAGGTGGATTAACGGGTCCGCCAAGCGGTACTGTATCCACGGATTTGCATTTACATGATACATACTATATTGTCGGTCATTTCCACAATACCATGTTTGGGGGATTTATATTTCCGATTTTTGCTGCCATTTACTACTGGTATCCAAAGATTACCGGGAGAAGAATGAGTGAGACATTAGGGAAAATCCACTTCTATCTGATGACGCCATCCTTTTTCCTAATGACGTTTGGTCAGATGAGAATAGGGCTTTTGGGAATGCGTCGAAGGATTGCGGATTATGACCCTGCAATGGGGTTTGATTTTACGCAATTGTTAATAACGATTGGTGGTTATCTCATTGCCATTTCAATTCTTGTATTTTTCTACAACCTGATCGTAAGTGCCAAAAAAGGGGAACTTGCAACAGGAAATTTATGGAATTCTCGCTCACCTGAATGGGATATTCTGCCTTCTCCTGCACCAGCTCACAATTATGCAGGCATTCACTTTAAGGTGGTGGGTGAACCATACGATTATGGATTAAAAGGGAGTAAATATGTTGAATTGGCACAGGATCCATCACAAAGTAAGGAGAGTGACGAATGACAAAATTATCACCATTAAAACGGGGAGTTGTTATTTTTATTATTCTGGGAGTGTTAACAGCCATAGAGTATTTTCTTGGTGTTAATGAAGTTCCTTCAATACTGTTATGGACAATTGCAATTATAAAATTGTTGTTGGTAATGCAATTTTTTATGCATATTTCCAGAGTAATCAATCCAGATAAGGGAGGTCATGAATGAGTTCTATAAATAATTCGATTATCAGTTATCAAAAAAAACTTGCAATCAGTCGATTAGGATTATGGTTATTTTTCGCCTCGGATTCGTTCATGTTTGGCGGGTTACTGGTTGCTAGATTCTATCTATTAGGAAATAAAAGCCTGAATTTAGATCAAACTCTCGGGTTAATTGTTACTTCCATCTTATTGGTCAGCAGCTTTTTTATGAATAGAGCTGAAGTAATGGTTTCTGAGGGAAACCACAAGGGATTTATCACATCTTTGGTCATTACAATTCTGCTGGGTGTCATCTTTTTGGTTGGTGTTGTTGGGGTGGAATGGGGTAGTGCTCATTTTGGACCTGAAGATGGTGCGGAAGGTGCTGTGTTTTACATGATGACAGGTATGCATGCATTTCATGTATTAACTGGAATTATCTTCCTGGTTCTTGTTTTGAGGAATGGATTAAACAAAAAATATACCCCAGAGAAACATTATGCCGTTGAAGCAAGTGCTAATTATTGGCATTTTATTGATGTTATATGGATCATTTATTATCCTGTCCTTTACTTAATGGGCACAATGTAATGGGTGTTATGTCATGAAAAATTCTGGTTTTTGGTTTCTACTGTTGACTATTGCTGCAGTAGGTATCGTTTTTGGGTTTGTTATTGAACGTCCACATACATTTCGGGGCTCGTTGATCGATCCGGCAGTACCTGCACCAGAATTTACTCTGCTTTCAAGCCAAGGTGGAGAGTATAGTTTAGATTCTAGAACCGGAAAATTTATTTTGATTTTTTTTGGGTACACCCATTGTCCGGATGTGTGCCCGACTACACTTTATGAAATGAAAGAAATAAAAGCAAGGTTGAAAGTAAAGGCTGAAAATTTAGAATTTGTTTTTATCACAGTCGACCCTCAAAGAGATATACAGGAACAATTGTCAAAGTACTTGGCTTCATTTGATGATTCTTTCTTTGGATTAACCGGCACAAATCAAGAATTAGAAAAGGTTTGGAAGGATTACGGAGTCTATCGAGAAATTCAGGAGACGGATAACTCATTGGGATATTTAGTTGATCACACATCTCGGCTTTATCTTATTAATTCCCAAGGTGAATTGATGATGACTTATCTGTATGAGACTACGCTTGACGAGATTGTTTCGGATTTGAATTACCTTATCAAAAAGGCTGATTTGTAACATGGCGGTGGGTATTCGGAATAAATTGGTTCTTCGTCTGCTTTACTCCTTAATAATAGCCTTTATTTTTGGTTTTATGATTAGCGAAGTTTCCTTTCAAATCCTCACGAAAAACACTGAACGAGAAGTTGAAATTTATGAAATCAAAATTCCCGAAGGCACATCAGAGAGAGTTGAGAAAGGATTCCCAATTCCAACGATTCCTGAATCTATGATTTTCTTTGAAGGTGACAAAATTATTGTCCGGAATGATGATAGTGTCAGCCATCAATTAGGACCTATTTGGGTTCCAGCGGGATCAACCGGAACCTTAACATTGGAAAAACCTCAAACCTATTCTTTAGCGTGTACATTTCAACCTTCAAAATTGATGGGGTTGGAAGTACGTCCCCGACTAACAAATGATATTCGTTTTCAAGGAATTTTGGCAATAGGTCTCCCTTCAGGCATATTGATTTGGTTATTTTCAATCGTGATTTTTCCTCTAGATTCTAAAAAAATCGAGGTGAATAGCAATTATGAAAAATAAAGAAATCCTAAAGTGGACGCTGACAACCATTCTCGTTCTTATTGGGGTGTATGTTCTTATTCGACTGGGATTTTGGCAAATAGATCGTTTGGAGAGCAGACGACAATTTAACCAACATTATCTTGAACAAATATCTTCTCCAATCATTAATTTAAATGATGAAATCAATCATCAGGAATTACTGAATATGGAATATAGAGAAGTAGATGTGTCTGGATTCTATGATTTTTCAAACGAAATATATTTACAAAATCAAGCCTTTGAAAAGATACCTGGTTACAGAGTTGTTACACCTTTAAAAATTGATGATAGCGAAAATTCAGTTTATATCGAAAGAGGTTGGATATCACTTGAAGATTTGAAGGATATAGAAGCCATCAATATTAGTTACACACAACATCAAAATCTTGAAGGGATTATCAGACTTCCACAATCTGAAAGTGATTTTGGCGGGAGATCATCCAATGCAAGTGAATCGAATTCTCAATTTTTCCTCTATGTTGATCTTGATTTTCTAAAAACAGAATTGGAATACGGGTTATTACCAATTTATGTTCAATTGAAAGATGAAGATAATAGTCAGAAACCGTATTCAAAATTGCCCGAAATTGAAATAACTGAAGGACCACATTTTGGGTATGCCATGCAATGGTTCTTTTTTGCGAGTTTATTGGGGATTGGATATCCATTTTTCATGCGGAAACAAATCTGGGGTGAAAAAAATAGGAGCAGGGAATGAAAAAATTAAAAAAGTTAATAGAAATATTAACGACATTGAAAATCATACATTTCATCATATTCAACATAATCATTTTTGGATTAATGATTGTCATGAATTCAATGACTCGTTTTGAAAATCAAATATTTTCTTGTACTTTCTGGTTAACCTGTGAAAATGATGGTTTTTTATCAAATAGTTTTAACCTTATTACACAGTTAATTTTATCCAGTTTGGGTTTACTTTCATTATTGATTGCTAAAATATTTTATTCGAATAAGCGTGAAAATAAATTCGACAATAAATTCTTTGTTTTTACGCTGATTCAGGCAAGTTTAGTCTTTCTTGTAAGCCTCTATTCGTTTTTTATCAAACCTGCTCATCCATTCATTCCAACATTTTTTTCCATGTTATTGACAATTGTTATGACAACATGGTTTGTGCAACGAAAATATGTAAATGATGTTCATGTTAAATTACCAGTTAAAAATAAACTGCAATCTTTAGTATTGATTTCATCAATATTCATGATTGGGCTCGGAATTCTTATTTCATTTACGGGTTCATCTAAATTGTGCAATCAATTTCCCATTTGTTTTTCTACTGATGGACTGACTATTGATATGGTTCTGGTAAACGCTCACCGTTTTTTCACCTTAACAACCGGATTACTAATCACTAAGTTTTTATTCCTCACTTGGCGAAAAAATAGAGAAAATTACGATTTATTATTATCTGTAACAATCAGTTTTATTGTATTTATTGGACAAAGCATGATTGGTGGAATTCAAGCAATTAGAAATTTGCCAATGGATCTATTGTTCGTTCATTCAATTAGTTCTGTCATATATTTACTAGCAGTAATATATGCATTTCACGCAGGACAATTTGTTCATACAACCTCTGTTTTAGAAACAAAAACCATTTTTAATGATTCTCAACGGAGAAAAGATTTTTTGATCTTGAACAAGCCGATTATTGTGGCCTTGTTACTGGTGACAACATATGCAGGCATGGTTGTAGGTGGAGAAAAAATCCCTTCATTTTCATTGACATTCTGGACCATGCTCGGTGGGGCCTTAGCAGCTGGTGGGGCTTCTGCCATAAACCAATACATTGATCGTGAAATTGACCTATCCATGCAAAGGACTGCGAAGCGCCCGCTTCCTTCAAGGCGCTTACACCCAGCCGAAGCATTAGCTTTAGGAATTTCTGAAATTATTCTTTCTTTTTATGTTTTTGTAGCTTTTGTAAATCTGAATTCAGCTCTTCTTGCTATGGCGGGGATGATTTACTATGTTTTTATTTACAGTAGCTGGCTGAAACATATTACTGTTCAAAATATTGTTATTGGAGGAGGAGCCGGTGCTATCCCACCGCTTGTGGGTTGGGCAGCAGCCACAGGTGGATTAAATATTCCTTCATTACTCTTATTTGCTCTGGTATTTTTATGGACTCCCCCGCATTTTTGGGCTTTGGCGCTTGTTAGAAAAAACGACTATGCTAGAGCGAGTATTCCAATGATGCCGGTTATCAAAGGTGAAAAGAAAACTCGATTCCAAATATTGATTTACACCATTCAATTGGTCGTTTTAACATTAATTATGCCTTTATTTGGTATTGGTGGAAGTGTATTTTTTATTCTTGCAACCGTTTTAGGGTTGTGGTTACTCAGTACAGCCTGGCAGGTATTTAAAATGGAAGGCAATAAAATTGCATTTAAAATGTACCGGTACTCAAGTATGTATCTGGCGTTTATTTTTTTTGCCATGGTGATAGACGTCTTATTGTAGATCAAAAAAAATAGAGAGATTTTATATAAATTGATAAAATCTCTCGATTTTTTATTTTACAGAAACAGAAATTATGTTGATAACCATTTAATTTATTGAAGCTTTACCAACACTTTCCCTTCATTCCACAGCTCTTCCAGCCGATAATAATCTCTTTTTTCTGGAGAAAATAAATGTACGATCACATCACCTAAATCCAGGAGGACCCAACCATACATGCTGTCTCCTTCTGGTGAGGAAGAAATTTTAAATTCTTTCTTTACTTCATCTTTGACTACTTTAGATAATGCATCTAACATCCGGTCACTTGTTCCGGAACAAAAAACAAAATAATCTGTAAATGGGACTACTTTTTGAACATCCATGAGTAGAATATCCTCACCTTTTTTTTCGTCAAGAATGTCCACTATAAATTTTGCCAAATCAATACTATTCAGATCTCACCTCGCATACAATACTAGGTTTTCATTCTAACACAGATAATTTCATTTTCAGGTTCAAAAATTATATTTATGAAGCTCAGTATAAATAGGTCCTTTGGACGTTAAAATACTTTGTAATAGGCAAAAATGATTAATCGTAAAGGAAATCGAATTTATTTCCCTCTTTTTATACAATTCCTGTTTAATGATATCAAAATTATCCTTTTTAACGCCTGGTCTTAATCGGGCAATCGTTAAATGGGGTGAAAAAGATTTACTATCATTTTCATTTTTAACCATCGAAGTTGACTTTTCGACAAATTGAGCTAATTCAGATAATGTTTCATGACCGGATGTACCCACCCATATGACTTGAGGTTTATATAAAGAAGGAAAAGCACCAATTTTATTAATCGTCAGGTTAAATGGAGAAAACCGATTGTCAGTTTTTAATTTTTCAAACAAGAAATGCATTGTTGATATGGAAATATTTCCAAGGAATTTTAAAGTTAGGTGAATATTTCCAGGTTGAACCCATTTAACAGATTTATCGGGTAATGTTAATTTCAAATCGGATATGATTTCAGCTATATATTCTGTAACATTTTTGGGTAATGGTATTGCAACAAACGCACGAATTTCTTCATCGTGATTCATTCAGTTTCTTTCACCTCAACGATAATATTTTTCTCACCAAATTTTTCGAATGTCAAAGAGATTTCAAATTGATCTCCTAATTTTAGATCTTTTTTTAAATTAACAAGCATAACATGATAGCTCATCGGTTTGAATTCAAGTACTTGATCAGGTTCTATTTCAACAAATTCCTGTTCCATCATTTTCATTGTTCCATCAACTATGCTGCTGAGGTGAATTTCATTAAATTCCGCAACCTGACTTGTAACTGTGATGAGTTTTTCAGTCTCTTTTTGATTATTTTCAATTCTAAAATAAACAGCTGATGGATTTCCTTGTAAAGCTGGACGTGCCCAGGCATTTTCAATGATAATACCATTTTCTTTAACACTTAAATTACTGCAAGACGATAAGGTCACTAGAATTAATAAATTTATGATGATTATTTTTCTCATTCCCAACCTCCTGAATTAATATGGAGTATAAAAATATATCGTCTCAAGGTCAAGTAATATGATTATGCAAATATGAATCATCCATTCAGTTGGAAATTGGTTAATCTAGTCAAGGAAATTAACTTGTGGTATAAAATAATTGCCCTGTGGTGTTCGTGATTGCTGCACAACCGGTTTTGAGCCAACACCCTTAAAATGGGGCTCAGTGTCACTGAGCGTACGCGATAGGCTTGAGCCAAGGCGAAAACTCCGGAGCGGGCCCCCACCTGCATTTGCAGGTTCAAAACTATGTAGCACACGGCATTGCGGGGTATTTTATTTAAATTCTCCTATAATTGATTAAAAATTATTAAGAGGAGAATTATGAATCCAAATCCATTACTCAAAAAATTAGGTTTCTCAAAAAATGATCGGATTATCATCATCCACGCTGATGATTTAGGTATGTGTCAGTCAACCATCACAGCTTGTAAAGAGCTATTTGAAATGTCTGGAATATCTTCTGCAGCAGTTATGGTCCCTTGTCCATGGTTTCTATCTGCAGCGGGATTACGGAGAGAAGTTGATAATATTGACCTGGGTGTCCACGTCACACTAACAAGCGAATGGAAAGAATATCGCTGGAAACCAATATCCAGTATTGATATTAAAAGTGGATTATTTGATTCACAAGGTTATTTCCATGCCACCAGCAAGGAAGTACAAAATAATGGGAACCCCGCCTTTGTTCGAGAAGAAATAAATGCTCAAATTAACAAAGCTATGTCAGAAGGAATTTTGCCTACACATATTGACACGCATATGGGAGCAGTTGCCCATCCTAAGTTCATGTTTGATTATATCAATGCTGGTCTGAGTAGAAAAATCCCACCTATGTTATTTCGATTGACAAGAAATGAATGGATGGATATTGGATTAGATGAATCCAGCGCGACAATAGTGGAAACATTTTTGTTAAATCTTGAAGGGCAAGGAGTTCCTTTATTGGATCACCTCCGGACTATCCCCTTAGATGAACCAGATAATCGATTTGAACAGGCAGTGGAAATTTTTGACGCACTGCCCCCTGGAATTACTCATTTTATAATTCATCCTGCGACCGAAACACCGGAATTAAAAGCAATTACTTCTGATTGGAAATCGCGAGTTGGAGATTTTCAGTTATTCCGTAATAAAAAAATCCATACTTATTTAAGAAATAATGGAATTCATGTGGTTGGATACCAGGAGGTGAAATCAGCTTTTCCAATTTCGGTAGTATTCTAAGTTGACAGACAAATAGAAGATTTGTACACTTATCAAAAATGACTTGATTTTTCTGGAGGCGAATATGAGCTCTAATTATCAATTAATAATGAAAACAGGACCAAACCCTGGACAGATTTTTGTTTTAGATGGTACAGAATTCTCCATTGGACGGGATATTAATAATGATTTCGTCATAAATGACACAGAAATGTCCAGGAAACATGCCAAAATTTATATTTATGGACAAGGATTTGTGATTGAGGATTTGGGTTCCACCAACGGAACTTTTGTCAATGGGCAGAAATTATCAGGAATCCATCAGCTAGTTTCTGGCGACTCCATTGGTTTTGGTGAAAATGTTAATTGTACATTTGAGGTGCCAGTTTTTGATCCAGACGCTACACGAGTATCAGCACAACCTCCTTCCTATAGCCCTCCTGCACCTCAACCATCTACTTATGTTGCTCCAATTCCGACGCCGAGCACTGCTGTACCACCCCAGGATACTTTCATATCTGCTCCTCCTGCTCAACAATATGTTTCTGCACCTGCACAACCGAGTTATTCAGGAGAAGTACCAGCTGCGTATCCAGCGGTAGAAAAACCAAAAAAGAAAAGTAAAGTTTTTCTCATTATCATCATTTTATTACTACTCTTTATTTGTGGTTGCATTGTTTTTTGGATCGTTGTGGATTCCATGAACCTGTATTGTGATCTATTTCCTGGAATTATGAATGCAATTTTTGGAAGTGGTTCCTGCCCATAAAAAAATTCTATTCGAATTAACAGAATCTTTCGTAACAGAGGGATCCTAACAGTAATAATATTTTTAACATTTGGCAGGGTAGAAATGCATTCAAAAAAAGTTGAAAAATCACCTTCCTGGAGCAGTACTACAAAGCTGGTAGTGGCTTTGGTTATGATTGCTGTTTTCACATTTTTCATTGTTCGATTTAATAATATTCTGGCACCATTGTTTTTTGCTTTTCTGCTGGCATTTCTACTTTATCCAATTCCAGATTTTTTTAAAGAAAAATTAAAAATCTCTTGGCGGTTAACAGTCGTTATTATCTACCTGATCCTGCTGTTATTGTTCCTGGGATTAATCACCTTAGGTGGATTTGCCGTTTTTGATCAGATTTCAAGTCTTATTCGGTTTATTCAATTTGAAATTAGGGATTTACCAGTTTTTCTGGAAGAATTGTCACAACTTCGCTATGAATTTGGTGGATTTGTCATCGATTTTTCAGAATTGGATCTGGTAAGTATAGGGAATCAATTACTTTCCATGATTCAACCCATGTTGTCAGGATTGGGAAATGTGGTTGGGTCATTAGCAGGTAGTGCAGCAGCATTAATAGGTTGGTCCCTATTTTCGATCTTAATTTCATACTTTATTCTTTCTGAGGCAAAAGGCGCACGTAACGAATTATTTAAGATTGATATCCCTGGATATAACTACGATATCCAGCAAATGAGTATTGAACTGAAGCGAACCTGGAACGCATTCTTGCGTGGTCAGTTGACGATTATTCTCATTACGATCGTAGTTTACATCATTTTATTAGGGGCACTGGGTGTTAACTTTTATTACGGATTGGCGTTTATAGCTGGATTTGCAAGGTTTGTTCCCTATGTTGGACCTGTTGTAGCCTGGACATCATATGGTCTAGTGTCCTTATTCCAGGGAACAACGATTTTCGGACTTGAATCTTTTCCTTATGCTTTGCTTGTGATTGGTGTAGCCTGGATAACCGATGTTATTCTAGATAATTTTGTCGTACCCAGATTAATGGGTGATGCACTGAAAGTACATCCTGCCGCTGTGATGGTCGCTGTTATCATCTCAGCAAGCTTATTTGGATTTATTGGTGTATTATTAGCGGCACCTGTGTTAGCTACTGCAAAATTGATTGGACAATATGTCTTTCTAAAGATGTTTGATATGGTTGACATGATGCCTATTCGTCAAATGGAAATGAAGATGAAAAAAGATAAATCAAAAAATAAATCAAAACAGGTTGGTGGTGACATGGAACTTTATAGTGATAAAAATCCTGGTTCAACACTTGAAGGAACTGGTTATAAGGATAAGGAGACTGCTGAAAAAACTATTAAACTCGTAGAAAAACGATCTCTTATCTATCAAAAAGCAGTTGTTAATAC
>JACZIY010000050.1 GCA_014860845.1 Anaerolineaceae bacterium | reverse complement strand
ATAAGCGCTAAAAGCAAAGCGCCAACTGAATAATGCCAGCCAGCCGGATAACAAAGTCAGAACAATACCTCCCATAGTGGCGATTGCTGAAGACTGTCCCATGGTGTTGGAGCGTTCATCGCCATGATAAAAATCTGCAATTAAAGAGAGCGAAAGCGCGGAAATCAGGCCGGTTCCCACCCCCAGCAAGGCGCGCATGACCAGAATCATGGCCATGTTGTTCATGAGACCAGCACCTACACCAGCCAGCAGATAAATGATCAAACCGACAAACAGAATGTGCCGTTTGCGAAAGATCAAAGAAAAGCGTCCGGTTAACAGGCTGAATGGAATGATGAACAAAGGTGTCAGGGTCAGAATCATCTGAATGGTTAATGGGCTGGCATCGGGGAACGCCTGCTGAATTTTCCCCAGCGCTGGGGAGACCGCTGCGCCAGAGAGAATCGACAGAAAAGACAGGGAAAGAATGGTAGGCTTAAGGAGTCTGGATTTGTTCATGATTGTCAGGGTGTTAAGTATCACAAAACTGAGAAATTTATATCAAGTTGTATTGTACACTGATTCTACTCAATGCAACTCCATATATCCCGTGAAATTTCTTTCAATACCATCAAGGCGTGAAATCGCTTTCTATCAGAAATTTATGACATTTTTCTATAAATTCGCAGTTTGTTTTTTATATACTTTAAAAGTTAAATCTATATAATAGAATTGTTGTTTGTCTTCAATTCGTTATTGAAGAATTCTCTGGCATCCGTGCCAAAACCAAATTCGGAGGAGAAAAAATGAAAAAAGTAAGTTTTATTCTATTACTGACTCTGTTGGTCGCAACAGTTTTGACTGCTTGCCAACCAGCAGAAGTCGAGCCAGCTGCAGATGTCATTACCGACACTGAGCTGAACGTGCTCTGTACACCCCAGGAAGAATGGTGTCAGGGTATGAAACAGGAGTTCGAAGCACTGTATGGGATCACCGTGAATTATGTACGTATGTCATCTGGTGAAGCATTAGCCCGTGTGGAAGCTGAGAAAGATAACCCCACATTCGATATCTGGTGGGGTGGCCCGATCGACAGTTTCGTGGCTGCTAAGGAAAAAGGATTATTGGAAGCGTATGATTCACCCAATTATGGCAATATCCGCGATCCAAAATTAATGAAGGATGTTGATAATCAATGGGTGGGTGTGTATGTCGGTAGCCTTGGTTTTGCCACCAACACAAACTGGTTGGAAGCCAACCCGGGTGTGGAAGCTCCAACATCCTGGGATGATTTGTTGAAACCAGAATTCAAAGGTCAGATTATGGTTGCTCACCCATCCACCTCTGGTACCTCCTACACAGCTTTAGCCACCATCCTTCAGATCCGTGGCGAGGAAAAAGGCTGGGAATATATCAAACAATATGCTGGTCAAATGGCACAATTTACAAAGAGTGGAGCAGCCCCAGCCAAGTTTGTTGGTCAGGGTGAAGCCGCTGTGGCGATTGTGTTCTCACATGACACCGTCAATGAAATTGAAAATAATCAGATGCCATTGGTCTTGACCTTCCCGAAAGAGGGCACTGGTTATGAAATTGGTGGACAGGGTATTTTGAAAGGTGCCAAGCATATGCAGGCAGCCAAATTGTGGTTTGACTGGGCCATCTCACCTGAAGGTCAGGCTTTAGGACCGAAATACAATGCTTACCAGGCTCCAACGGTCAATGGTGTTGAACTTTCTCACCCAGAACTGTTGGAAGTCAATCTCATCGATTATGACTTCATCTGGGCTGGTACGAATAAGACGGCATTCGTGGATAAATTTACTAACGAAATTCAGAATGCTGAAAACCTGAAACAATAAAATATCAGATCTCAAAAAGGGCGGCGTGTACGTACGCCGCCCTCTGTTAATTGGAAGGATCATGCAAAACTCCCCGGTCAGTAGCCAAAAAGAACCCCCAAAAACCTCAGCTATCATTCACCGTATTCGAGAATTTACCCTCATCGGAAGAGATCCGGTTCTCTTCATGAGTTTGTTATTATCTGGCATTTTTATTTTTATTTTCATTATATTTCCTTTGTACCGCTCCGTGTCTGGTGGTTTTATCTCAAAAGAAGGTGCCTTTGATATAACCTACTTCGCACGCTATTTTGATGATTATTATGGTCCGACTTTACGCAAAGCTTTTTTAGACACCATGTTAATGGGTCTATTAACAGCGGCTGCAGGCACATTGGTTGGTTTCATCTTTGCCTATGCGGTGGTGCGTTGTAATATTCCCGGGAAAAAATATGTTCATTGGTTGGCATTGGTTCCAACCGTATCCCCCCCGTTTGCGTTAGCGCTCTCCATGATTTTATTATTTGGTCGTAATGGGTTGATAACCAAAAAATTTTTTGGAATCACTTTTGTTCAGGGCATGAATGACGTTTACGGCTTGGATGGTATAGTGATCGTACAGACAATCACATTCTTCTCTGTTTCTTACCTGATCCTGCGAGCCATGTTAGAAAGACTGAATCCAGCCATTGAGGAAGCTGCATCCAGCCTGGGTGCGGGACGATTTCATTTGTTTCGCACCATCACAATGCCGCTTTTGATCCCTGGAATTGCAGCCTCATTTCTGTTGCTCTTCGTCGAATCGCTGGCAGATTTAGGCAACCCGTTATTCCTATCGGGTAACCGCACCGTACTATCCGCGCAGATATTTCTGGCGGTTATTGGTGAATATAACTATCAAAAAGCGTCAGCGCTTTCCTTCGTGCTGATGATACCGACCCTGGTTATCTTTCTTGTTCAACGTTATTACGTAAATCGGCGTACGTACATTTCCGTAACCGGAAAACCGGCTGGATCAGTCATTATGGAAAAAGACCCCATTATTCGCGGGCTCTTTAATATCTCAACCTATGCAATGATTGCTTTTATTCTGCTTTTGTATATAACAATTGTTTACGGGTCCTTCAGTACTGCCTGGGGAGTGGATTTCACCCCCACCTTGCGTCATTGGGAGATGACCGTAACACGCGGAATCGAAGCCATTCTGGATACCACATTCCTGAGCGCACTGGCAACTCCATTCGCAGCCATCCTGGGTATGATCATCGCCTGGTTGGTGGTACGGAAAAACTTCACCGGAAAATCGGTGCTTGATTTCACCTCCAATCTGGGTGGGGCAGTTCCAGGCACCATTCTGGGCATTGGGTTTGTGATGGCATTCAATAAGCCACCTCTGGCATTAGCGATAGTGATTTATGCAATGATGGCTTTGTTTTTTGCTTCAGTGGTTGGAAAGACCAGGTGGGAAAAAATCATCATCCTGGTGGTAGGGACGGCAGCTGGCGTGGCACTGAATCAGGTGTACGAACCCTATATGTATTACATTCTGGGAGGATTTTACCTGGTAGTGGCTATTTATATGATGATAACTCAAAAGATATTCAGGAAGCCACTGGTTCTTGCAGTGCTAGGGATTTATGTGATGTCCTCCAATTGGGTTGTAATGATATCAAAACCAATTGCTGATTTCAGTCGTACTTTGGAGCGTGGTTTTTGGAGTAACGCGATATTCCAGGTTTCAGACCATATCAAGGTGCTTGTGCAACCCACTCCAGCTCTCCTGGCAATTGCATTGGTATTTGCAGGTGTATTACTACTGCAAAATTTGAATGGAAAAACATCCCGGATCGGAATTGGGATATTATCATTGGCTGTTCCATGTGCACTATCGTTTGTAGGCGTTCCATATGCTATGGTAGGGGGCGCTTATATTATCATGGGCGCTTTTATTGTGCGTTCAGTACCGGCTTCCGTGCGCTCAGGTGTGGCTGCTCTGCAACAAATTGACCCATCGATTGAAGAAGCTTCCAATATCCTGGGTGCTGATTCTCAATACACCTTCCGTAAGGTGACCTTACCGTTGATCTTACCGGCACTATTTGCTGGTCTGGTCTTCAGTTTTACCCGGCATATGACCAGCGTCTCCGCCATCATTTTCCTGATCTCAGCCAAATGGAGGATCGTGACTGCCTCCATCCTGAGTGAGTGGGAGCAGGGTGGTGTCAGCATCGCAGCTGCATATTCAACTGTTATTATCATTTTTGTTTTGATTGCCATTTTTGTGCTTAACTTGATTGTCAATAAACTATTTAAAGGTAGAGGCTCTGTAGATATGAGCCAGGGATTTTAAATTTCCGGAGAAGGACTTATGTATTTAACTTTAGAAAATATCACAAAAATATTCCCGGCTCGCGGAGGCGTGGGCGAAGTAACTGCTGTATACAATGTCAACCTGGATATCAAAAAAGGTGAGCTGATTACATTACTGGGTCCCAGTGGCTGTGGAAAAACCACAACCTTAAGAATGATTGCCGGGTTTGAATTTCCAACCGAAGGACAGATCGTACTGGATGGTAAAGAGATTAATATGTTACCACCTCACAGGCGAGATATGTCGATGGTCTTCCAGAGTTATGCCATTTTCCCGCACCTGGATGTATTTGAGAACATTGCTTATGGATTGAATGTGCAACGCTTGCCCAAGGCTGTTATTCAGGAGAGAGTGAACAGGGTGTTAGATCTGGTTCAGTTACAGGGTTATGGAGATAGAGCACCAACCCAGCTTTCGGGTGGCCAACAGCAGCGGGTTGCGTTGGCCAGAGCATTGATAATGGAACCAAAAGTGTTATTAATGGACGAACCACTTTCCAACCTGGATGCAAAATTACGTGAGGAAATGCGCTTTGAAATCCGTCGCATTCAGAAGGAACTGAACATCACCAGTGTGTATGTTACGCATGATCAGATCGAAGCCATGACATTATCCGATCGAATTGTGGTCATGAATAACGGTATCATTGAACAGATTGGCACACCGGTGGAAATGTATCGTTTCCCCAATAGTCGCTTTGTGGCAGACTTCATAGGCCGAGCAAATTTTGTGCATGGCGTTACACAGAAACAAAGTGGGCAGAATCTGGTGGTGAAGGTATTTGACGAAGTGATGGAATTGTTGAATATTCAGCGCGATTTTCACGAACAGGAATCCGTCAACCTGATCGTGCGCCCTGAAATGATCCGCATTAATAAGACCGGTGAACTCTTCACGGGGATCATTCGACGTGGTGTTTATCTGGGCGATGTGAT
>JACZIY010000401.1 GCA_014860845.1 Anaerolineaceae bacterium | reverse complement strand
TAAATTTTTGGCAGGAGCATCATTGGAAATTGTGCATCTTTTTGACACAAACAACTATGAAAATATTTCAAGTTTTGAGGAGCAAGGTAGTGAGATTTTGGCACTCGATTTCTCACCTGATAGTAAGTTGCTGGCAACGGGTAATAAGGACGAAACGGTCATTATTTTGGATGTGGGTACTCTCCAGATAGTGCATTCATTCCCTGGGGAAGAAGGTTTTGGGCCTCCCAAATACAGGGTTATGTTTCTACCAGACGGGGACACTCTTGTAGGTGGCGGAAATAATGGCTGCCTCAAGGTATGGGATGTCTTGAGTGGAGAAAATATTGATGCATCTATACGCTGCTCAGGTAGGAACAGAATTAATGACATGGCAGTATCATCTGATGGCAAATTCCTTGCTATCGGATGGAATGATGGAGGTATATTGATCCGTGACACAAGTACGTGGAAAATTATTGATAATTTTAGTAATGATGCCTTAACTCCCGAACCCACGAAAGGAATCGTTTTCCTGCCAGGTGGGTCTATTCTTGTTGGAAACATTCAAGACAATTTGATGATTTGGGATGTGGAAACATTCAAGAAGTTGGGCAAGATTAAGATGGACATGGAGAAGATTGTGGCATTCCCAGACGGAAAACATGTAGCGCTTTTCTACAAGGATACTGTAAGAATTCTTGATGTAGAGGAATTAATCACCAAATGATGGAATAAAATTTATTTTGGTCTAAGATCTGGTATATACAGGAGAATTATATGCCTAAGAATGAAACAAATGCCATCATAGTCCGAATCCCAATTCAACAAGGCGAGAACCTAGTGCGCTTTCCCAATAAGTGTGTGTACTGTGGAAAGCCGCCCAAACGAGCCTATAAATTGACTGTCACCGCACAACAAGAAGTGGGTAAAGTAAGGGGTATATTCGCTCAGAAGGCCTATTTACGAACTTTGGCCGGTGTCAAAACCCTGACAAGTACAGCCCATATGGCCGTGCCTTATTGTAAAGAGCATTTTATAGCCGCCTGGGTGGATAAATGGATTTTTAGAAGCATTGAAATACTTGCATGGCTCGCAGGAATGAGCATGACATGGTTCTTGTTCCTCGACACGTTCTTAGCTGAGGGTGCATGGACAATTATCTTGTTTACAATATCGTTATTTGGAGGTATGGCATTAGCAGGGATAACTCTGTTAGTTGTACAAAGAGTAATCGGTCTAGTATATCCCGTAATCAACGAAATTCCTGCCAACTTATTCAAGGGAGAAATGGGAGTGATAGCAGGGACATCACGATTTTATAAAAGATTGTTCGGGATTACTTTAAACCCCAAAAACCTTTCCTTACTTGAAATGTATCTGGACAACCCGATTATAGCAAGCGATTTGTTGAAATTGAATACAGGAACTCCCGATGAAGGAATAGACATTGAAGTATGGCCAGAGCCTATCTCGATGCTATCATCCAGTGTGCTGCCATCCATCCAGCCACAGAAGAAGAGTAAACTGGCTACCGCCAGCTTGGTTCTGGGCTTAATGGCTGCCCCACTGGATTTGTGTGTTGGAGTTGGAGCGTTGTTTGGAGTCGCAGCTTTGATTACCGGCGGGAAAGCTCGCCGTCAAATTCGTGACAGCGGTGGTTTCGTAGGTGGACAAAGCCATGCTACTTGGGGAATGATTCTTGGAGGAATTGGCGTACTTCTGGGAATATTGATGATCATTATCATCGTGGTTGTCTAAATAAAATTGTAATACGATTAAAAATCCTGTTCAACTTCTCCTCTTAGCTTAAGATCCATTGCAATCATGAAAATATAATTTAGGAATCCATGCGGAGGGGGTACTCCTCTCCCAAGATCTGAGGTCCTTATCAATCAAATTTCAATCGGTCTTAAAACCTGAAGATCACTGATCCCAGGGCTATATTTGGGGTTTTAGTAAGATCTCAAAAGAGAAAAAATACTTTATCAGCCCTATTTTACCAATGAGTAGCGGGATTAGGTTTGGAACCAATCACCTAATAATTTCAAATCAGTAGGTATGAAAAAGAATTATATCGATAATTACTCATTCAAAAAACATATTGTGGAATTCCCCCATAGGCTTTGAAT
>JACZIY010000400.1 GCA_014860845.1 Anaerolineaceae bacterium | reverse complement strand
GCGTTCCATCACCCGACTCTCCAGGGTTTCATTGATTTTTTGCAGTGCTTCTTCTGTTTCTTTGCGGGTAGTAATATCCAGAATATAAAAATTGTACTCAACCAGTTCATCCTGTTTAATTTGGTGGACATAAGTCAGGTCGTATACCCAACGGATTTCACCATTGGCAGAAAGAATCCGATATTCTTCACTCAAAAAAGCCCGATCATCCTGATATTCGAGTGAATTGTAATTGAATGCTTTCTCACGATCATCCGGATGCAGAATTTGAATGTATTCTATCTCGCCACTCAAAAATTGTTCGGGGTGATAACCAAATTGGCGAATATTGGGAGAGACAAACTCCATGGTGCCTTTGTTTTTATTTTCAACCAGTAATTTGAAAACAACCACCGGTCCAGAGGCGAATAATTCCAACTCCTGATTTCGTTTCTCCTCCATCAGTTTGCGATCAATCGCCATGGCAATCTGACTGGAGACAAAACTTAATAAATCCCGATCACGTTCCGAGTAACGAACCCCTTCGATATAGGTCTGAATTACAAGGGCACCAATGATTTTCCCTTGCATGGTCTTTAATGGAATACCCAACCACTCCAAAGGCAAACTGCCGATCATGCTGATCTCACCCTGTTTGGTCAAATCCTCAATCATTTTTTCAGACAATAAAACAGGTTCGCCATGATGCAATAAATACTCCGTCAATCCACGTTTGGCCTTACGATCACGGGTTTTAATTTTCCTTTCTTCGGGAAGTAAATAATCTTTTTCGTCTACATAATAAGGAAAGGAAATATATTCACTATTCGTGTCGTAGATGGCTATATACAGGTTATTCGCCGGGATGAGTGAAGCAACAATCTCATGGACCCGTTTGAACATAGCATCCATATCAGATGTGCTGGCAGCTGCATCCGAAATCTCATAAACTGCACGTTGAATTTCTTCTGAACGGTAACGAGCTTGAACATCCAGAAATGTCAGGATGGAATATTGTTCTTCGTGCCAGTCAAATGGTGTTTCTTTCACTTCCACCAACAAATGTTGAGCATTATCGTGCAAATCCAACAAGATCTTTCCAACCACTTGCGGTTCAATCCTCTTAATGGATAAATTTCCCAGGTTTAATAAAGCCAGATGTTTGTTCTGATCGATTGACCAGGGTTGAATGGTTCGAGAATCAAAATCTGGTCGGTCAGAATTCAACCAGGATTGCGCAATAGCGTTAAGATATTGAATCCGGCGATTTGTATCCAGAACAATGATGGCTTCTTCAAAAGATGAGAACACCGGATCAAGGTTAGAAAATGTCTTGTTGTTCATCCACGTCTCTACAAAAATGATTCTCGGGGCAAGCGGGTGTTTTGGCGTGCGTCTGCACGCCAAAACACCTTGACTACTAATTATTGAAAGGACACCATTTGTACTAGTATACAGGATTACAAGTTGGAGCAATATACCCTTTCAAAATTGGAAGGTAACTCTGTTGATTTGCGCTGAAAATTTCCAGAAAATTTTGGGGTAGAATCAATGTATTCCCTGAAAGAAGGATTCTCCATGAACGTTGATATTAATGAAGTCCAATTTGTAAAATTTCTGATTAAAGCCAAACAAAACACTTATGCCGGTGGTGGATTTCTCAGTCAGGCATCCCGTACTGGCTCAAAAGATCTGGCATTTCGGGAAGGTGATTGGAGTTATCTGGATACCTATCTGGGTGATTTCCACTTTATTGGTGAAGAAGCAGTCTGGTACCAGCAAACACCGATCTGGGGTTTGAATTATTATGGACGGATGCTGGTTGAAAAAATTCCACAGGGATTTGGTGAATTTCTGAAATCTGCTTTATTGCAGGTACCCCCGGAAATACCGTTCCGTGGCCCGGAAGAATTGATCGGGCCAGATTTTACCTATACCTGTTCGGTTGAAGGCAGTCTGGAGTGCTTTCGTGGACGCGAATTTATCACCTTGAAAGGCAAACGTATCTATCAGTTGTACTTTCATGGTGGCGAAATCGCTTCTCTGTAATTAAAATAAAAACCACGCAATCAGGTGTGGTTTATTTATCATTAATTAGCTTTCAACGTGTTTTTGGCTGGCGCATGCCAGCCAAAAACACCCACTTACCCAGTTTTATTAAGATGATACTTTTTTTATGGTTCAAAAAGATCGTTCATGGGGTACACATAAACAGTAAATTGGTCGAAATCATTGATGATGCCATATTGCTTGAGCATCATCAATTCAATTTCCTTCACGACATAAGTGAATTCATTCTCTTCCATCACAATTTTCTCGCCCGTATAGATATCCTGATAGATATTGTTTCCCCAATCAATCACACAATTCCCCTTTTGCGTTACCAGGACGTAATGTCTTGAAACGGGCACACCATCAGGCATGGTTATCTCCTAATTGCGAGAATTTTTGACCAGTTGAGCAAAGTTCGTAGATTTGAGTTTATTCACCAATTCAATTTGCGCATCTGACCAGATGGGTTGTATGGGGCAATCATCCCCGAACGGGCAGGCACCTGCACTGTGTGAACAGACATTCAGGCTGATGGGACCATCAATAGCTTCAACCACATCCAATAACGTGATTTCTCCTGCATCTCTCGCCAGAGAGACGCCACCTCGGGCACCGCGAGAAGTGTTGATTAAGCCAGCAATGGATAATTGGGAAATGATTTTTGCCAGAAACGATGGAGGAATTTGTTGTTCATCCGCAATCTGGCTGGTGGCTGCACGAACATTCGATTCCATCCTTGCCAGATATAACATTGCACGCAGTGCGTAGTCAGCCTGTCTTGTAATTTGCATAGGATCTTCCTTTTACTGTTAAGTGGGTAAAATTTGTCAACTTATAAGTAAGTTTATTTTACTATAATTTTTTAGGCAAGTGTTTT
>JACZIY010000399.1 GCA_014860845.1 Anaerolineaceae bacterium | reverse complement strand
GCTGCATATAAAGTTGCTCCTAATGAATAAATATCAGTTCGTTCATCTGTTGGTCCCCGACCATATTGTTCTGGTGGAGAATATCCCGGTGTCATAGCTCTTGCACCAGTTGCTGTTTGTTGATTTAAATCAAAAACTTTTACCAAGCCAAAATCAACCAGGATCACATTTCCTTCAGGTGTAATCCTAATATTGCCAGGTTTGATGTCTCTATGAATTACTTTAGGTGATAGATTGTGCAAATACATCAAAGCATCACAAATCATCAAACCAATAATTATTACATCTTTTTCAGGTAATTTTTCTTCTCGTTCGATTCTTTCTCTTAAATCTTCGCCATCAATATAATCCATAACTAAATATTGCCCCTGGCCTGGCAAATAGAAATAATCACTAACCCTGGGGAGGTTTGGATGTCGAAGTCCTGCTAGAATAACCGCTTCATTTTTAAATTGTGTGGAATAATTTTCAGATAAAACAAGATTTTCTTTTATGGCAACTGGAATATGAATATTCTCATCAATAGCCATATATACCGAACCCATTCCACCTTGGCCAAGTATTTTCTTTATTCGATATCTTTCTTGAATGAAACTGTCTATTTGAAGTGGCATTGAAAATTTACCTTATCTTGACGACTTATTTGATTATATTGTTTTTTAGAGATTTTGCTTTGGGTATAGGCCTCAGGGTATAATAATCCAATCTATGAAGGTATTAATTAAATGTTTAATTTAGACATTAAAACAGCAGTTCAAACCGCTTTTTTCTTAGCGCTCCTAGGTATTTTATCAAGTTTGTGGTTAATGGTGAAAAATTACAAACTTGCCCAGAAAATGCCTTTCTATCAGAAACGAGTAAAAATGCAGTGGAAAGCAGTCCGCTTTTTGTTTGTTGGTGTTGTTTTTGGATTTTCTGCATTCTTTTTTAATAGGTTTGCCGAACCCGCAATATATTTAATTTTTCCACCGTCCCCGACAATCACACTCACTCCAACAATTACAATGACACCAACCATCACTTTATCACCGACCATTACTCTTTCTCCAACGATTACCTTTACACCTGCTATCAGTCCAACACCATCAATCCCAGAGACAATAGAGGCGTTATTTGAAAGCACAGTATTTCCAAATCCTGATGCTTTGTTCAGTCCGATTGTTTTTTCCAAAAGTATTGATGAGAACATACAACCTATCAATCCTTCAGAAGAATTTGATCATCCAATATCTATCATGTACGCCACTTATAGTTATGTTGATATGATTCCAGGTAGCCAGTGGACATCGATTTGGTATCGCCTCAGCGATATGGCTATGTTATGTTATGAAACTGTTCCATGGAATGGTGGTACTGGAGGTTACGGATACTCTGAATGTACCCAAGAGGCATCTGAATGGCAACCTGGTTTTTACGAAGTACAGTTATTTGTAGGTCCTACCTGGAAAACTTCTGGACGATTTGCGATTATTGGAAATCCCCCGACTAATACTCCTTCACAAACTTCAACGGCTACCATTACAAGAACATTTACACCAACATCTTCAAGGACGCCTTTACCTACGTTTACTCCAAGCATTACAAGAACACCGACAATTACTCCAACTAACACACGCACTCCCACAATTACTAATACACCAACCAGAACGTTTACACCTTCTGCAACCCGAACACCAAGACCAACAGATACCAGGTGGCCATCACAGACTCCTACGAAGTAAAAAAATTCTTTTATGAATTTTTATAAATGATTTGTTTCTTGGTTTTCCCCATCATCTTCCATGCCGCGGATTTCAGAATCTCCTAAGAAAATTGCCTGTTCTTTCAACACACTTATTTGATGTTTGCGGATATGCGATAAAGTTCTCTCGATTTGAACAGGAACTCTTCCTTTCTTCTTCAAATATAAATCCCTGGCACTCCATATTTTTGCACTGTATTCGTTGATTAATTCATTAACTATTTCCGTATTTGATTTGAAATTTTCTTTCTTGTGGATAAATGAAATGATTGGCGTGATCTGAATATTTTTTGCTAAATTTTGTTTTCTTTGTAGGTTAAAAATGCCAGAGAGCACTTTTGGGTTAAGTTTCAGGGCATTTTCGCTGGACATTTTCCAAGCTTTTATATATTGTTCAGGCACAATTTTGGAGGACGAATGCCAGGTGCCAACATTGATCCATTCAAGTCTCATCCCATACTTTTGGGCTTTACTTTGGAATGAACTGGTTAGATTTTCATAAAAAAGATTGGATAATGCAGTTCTTGGAATAAATTCCGTAAAATTGCCACCTTTATTGATAAATAATTTGGAAAACCGCTTATTCTTTGCAAATGTTTTTTTGTAATAAATTGGTTTGTGATTTGGAGAATCAAGTTTATGTTTTCTTATAAACAAACGATTAACTTTGTATCTTCTGGTATGAGCCCAATTTTTTCTAATTTTCTTGGCAATCTTATTTTGATTTTGTAATTGTAAATTAATTTCTGGCGCGCCAGCAGAGGACAACAACTCGCTCAATAAGTGATGGTTTATGTAATTTGTTAATTCTGTTCTTACCATTTCAATTAATGATGTTGTCCAGGGACCAGGTCCTTGCTGATACACCAGCCAGTAAATTGAATCTTCATTAAATGGATAAGGTTTGGCAATTGATACCTGGTTCGAATTACGGAAAACACTAAAGATTATTCGAATATCTTTAATTTCTATTGGGATTCCATCCAAAGTTCTCGCTGATATATCCAATTTAGCTGTTTGATCTCTTAAATCAATGATTTTCCGAATTCTTTCGAAGCTTTCCAACTCGACTGGTTTTTCTATCGTCGGACCAACGATTCTTGGTGATCCATTTATTTTTTCAAAAACGACAGCATTTTCAAGATTGATCAGTACTTTCCCTGGACCGCCAATTCTAAATATTGGTGATATTTGATCTTCTGATCTGACCTGGGCATTCTCAATATGAATTTGATAAAAAACAGGGAATGAAAAGGCAGATTGCTTGATATATTTTTCTGAAATTTCAATATCTTTAATATCAAAAATATCAGCCAGATAGATTGATGCTAAATTGGCGGCAATATGATACCCCATAAAAATTGAAAACATGACAATTAACACGTCCCACGCTAAGAAAAGTTCTATCATATTAACTATGGTTGAAATAATCGGGTATGGAATTGCGTATAAAAAATCAAGCCATGAGTAATCTATTTCTCCAGGTTGATGAAATGTAAAAGCACAAATTAACCAAGTGAGAATAAAAAGTATTTGGAGAAATGCAGATCGAACATTACCAGCTTTTGAACTGGTAGAAAAAACCGAATTAATTAACGAATCCAAAAAATTTAAAAATATGTTTGATGACCTTTCGAAATTTAATTCGAGATTTGAATTCTGCTTCATGAAAGATCTCCTTGAGATCTTACCCATTCAATTAATTCTGAAATATCCTTATATTCATTACTTAAGAAGGAGGATAATTCTGGATCTTGTGAGATTGTATCCAGATTTCCCTTAAGAAGAGAGATTAAGATTTCTTTAGAAGCTAAATCAACTGTTCCTGGATATGAAC
The DNA here is from genome assembly GCA_014860845.1 of Anaerolineaceae bacterium. The sequence goes on along the minus strand of JACZIY010000399.1, from coordinate 7,509 downwards.
CCAGGTATTTTGAAGTTCCATACGCGTAATCCATTAATGCCTGGTCTTGACCCGAAAGTGATTGGATAGCTTGTTCGTGCTCTACAAATTTCTTCTCTCTGTTTGCCACATCCAACCAAGATGTCCTCCAGCGAGTTTGCAATTCCTCTTCAATTTGATATGGGAATCGCAGGTTGGTTATGGACAAATCAATAAACTTAATACCTCGTTTCTTTAATAAATCAAATTCTTTACTGAACACAGTTTCATTTAATTCTTTTCCATAGCTATCAATTTGGTAATAATGGGATTGTGTAAGTCTTAGCTTAATTTGATTAGAAATTATATCTAGCTGGTTGATTTCTGATTTTGTTAAAGGAAATATTTCGTTCAGGGTATATTTTGATATGTATTCACGAAATATATCGATTATTAAATTGACAGGGTACCATTTCCAACTGGTTATTCTATCTGGATTATCATCAGGTTTTTCAAAGTTGATACTTTGGCCTATGATGGCTTTTTCTACTGAAGTGGGATTGTAACCATATGCTGAATTGCCTTCACCTGGTTTTGCATCTAATTTGAATCGTACTGACAGATTGACACAAACCTGTATTCCATCTCTTGTCACAGCGAGTGTCTCGTTTTTTCTAGTCATTCTTGCTTCATATGAAGCATTTGATTCCCCTTTTTGAAGTGGGGCAAATGGATCTTCTTCCTGTCTTGGACCAATGCTCTGGGATTGAATGTGTAAATCCACAATCCCTGCTATGATGTCATTTCGCTCTGTAAATGCTATTCCTGGTCCTATGGCTCCTTTGTATTTCACTGGGGTTCGTAAAACCGCAGCACTGGCAGTGTCTAAAATAATTACACCCGGACCATTCTTTGATCGATCAATTCTTCTTTCTCGTAGTTCGCCATTCTCAATAAAAAATGCAGGTCCGTGATCTCCAAGGAGATATAAGAACAATCGTTGGACTGCTTTTATCCTTTCCGGAAGATTTAAGACCGGTAAAATAAACTGACCGAAGAATATTAAAAAAGCCACCAAACTTAATAAAAAAATTAATAATACTAGAAATCCAAATCCAAAATTCGATTGGAAATCCCCGTTTATGCTAATTCCTGCAACCACAATTAGAATATAAAATAAAAAATAAACAAATATTTTGTTATATCGTTTATTAATGGATGTTTTTTTATGTTTGGATGCCATTTCTAATATTCTATACTATTTTTTTGACATTGGAGAAAGAATTACTATGTTAACTCCAAATGTAGTAAGATAAAATCTATTAAAAAAAATAAAGGTACGAGGTGGTAATGTTTAGAGCATTTTTCATTTTTCTTTCTAAGGCATTTTGGGCACAAAAATTAATTATGAATTGGAAATTTGCTTGGCAGCTTGCGTCAAGATTTATTGCTGGTATCAATATTATCGATGTAATTGAAGCCGTGAAGAATTTGAATGGGCAGGGATTAAATGTAACGGTAGATCATCTTGGAGAGAACGCAGTAACTGTTGAGGACACTATAGCAGCCACAAAGGAAGTGATTACTTTATTAGAAGCAATTAATAATAATGAAGTTCAAGCAAATGTTTCAATAAAATTAACACAATTAGGATTGAATATCGATAAAGATTTATGTAAATCCAATCTACTAAAAGTTATTGAACAAGCCCAAAAAATGCAAAATTTTATACGAATTGATATGGAAGATAGCTCAATTACACAAGAAACATTGGATATGGTTAAATGGATTAATCACTCATATTCTGGGGTCGGCACGGTTATTCAAAGCTATTTGTATCGTAGCGAACAAGATGTAATAAACCTGACAAATGAATGTATTCCAATAAGAATGGTCAAAGGAGCTTATAAAGAACCTGCGCAAGTCGCCTTTCCGAGAAAGAATGATGTAGATAAAAACTATGATCTCTTAACAAGAATTTGTATGGATAAAATCAGTAATTGCAATTTTCCTGAAATAAGCAATGATGGCCGATTTCCCCCATTAATTGCTATTGGTTCTCATGATGATTTGCGGATTGAAAACGCTCTTCATTATGCGAGTTCTAAGAATCTTTCTAAAAAGACATACGAAATTCAAATGCTTTATGGAATTCGTCGAGATTTACAAAGGAAATATTCGAAGCTTGGATATCCTGTTCGAGTCTATGTCCCTTATGGAACACATTGGTATCCCTATTTTATGAGAAGGTTGGCAGAGCGGCCGGCAAATGTCTGGTTTTTCTTTTCAAATTTATTTCGGAAATGAGAATTTTCAATTAATCAAATTTTTTGTTTCCGAATGCTGGTATGATATGAGTTTGATTAATGAGATTGTCAATCAATCATCTCGTAGATTTAATGTAATCGGATATTTTGATAATATTTTGAGAGTATAAAAATTTGGAAGAATATAAAGTTTATAAAGAAATAATAAAATGTGTCAATATCAGGTCAATCCTTTTCTCTGTAATTGGTTATGCGATCGGAGCAGGATTAGTATCCTACATTGGAAGAACGATTATTCCCCAAATATTTTGGTTAGGATTGATTTTAGTCATACTTTATAGCCTTAGTACAGATGTATTGACTTGTTTTTTTTACGTGAGTGGGTCTTACAATAAAAAAAGGTCATCAGAAGTGACTCTTCTGAGAAATAGTCTCCTCATATTGTCTTTATCATTTTTAACGATTGGTGCTGTGTTTTCTGTTTTGTTGTACACAATTACAGAATTAGGTTTCGTATTATGGGTCTTTTTAGGAATCTTCTTTGTAATTCTAATATTATCTGTATTACCTCCCTTTTCAATGAATAAAAAAGGATATGGCGGGTTCTTCAATACAATCAGTGTAGTTGCTTTAGCTCCTTCATTTGCATATATCTTACAAATAAACGAACTTCACAGTACACTTTTTTTTATCACCTTTCCAGGTTTTTTTCTCTTGTTGGCTTATTTTCTCGCTCAATCTTTAGAAAATTATTACGAAGATATCAAGAATCAAAATCATACGCTTATGACCTTATTAGGCTGGAAATTGGGGATGCGAATCCACAATTATTTTCTTCTATTGACGTATCTACTTTACGGATTAGCTTCCATATTCGGCTTGTCTGGAATTTTGAGTTTGCCTGCCTGGTTCTCACTTCCATTAGCTGTAATTCAATTTTGGGAAATGTGGCGAATTGGAGAAGGGTACAAACCCAGGTGGAAGTTATTGAAATTATCTTCATTGGGTTCCGTCAGTGTTTTAGCATACTTTTTTATATTTATATTATGGTTGAGGTAAAAATGCCCGAGTTTTTGGAATTATTAACACCGGAAGAAGGAATTAGTAAATTATTACAACATACAGAATTCGTCGTAATTCGTACTGAGGTTATCCAAACAGAAAAAGGATTAAGCCGAGTTTTAGCAGAAGATATCAATTCAAAAGAGGATATCCCAGCATTTACAAGAAGTACTGTAGATGGTTTTGCCGTAAACAGTAAGGATACATTTGGGGCGTCTGACGTCTTACCTGCGTTTTTTGATGTTGTTGGTGAAATTCAAATGGGAAAACCCGCAAATATCCAAATTCACAAAGGACAAACATGTCTGATCCATACAGGTGGAATGTTGCCTATCGGTGCAGACGCCGTGGTAATGGTTGAAAATACACAATATTCCAATTCAAAGGAGATTGAAGTTTACAAATCAGTTCCTGCTGGCGAAAATGTAATTCTAAAAGGCGAAGATGTGTCGAATGGAGATCTTGTCCTTCAGAAGCACACGAGGATAAGAGCAAGTGAGATAGGTGCTCTCATGGCTCTTGGAATTACAGAAATTGAGGTTTATGTTCTGCCAAGAGTTGGAATATTGTCGACAGGTGACGAAATTATTCCACCGCATGAACAACCAGAACTTGGCCAAATCAGGGATATAAATTCGTATTCGCTTAGTGCAATTGTGGAAAAATTTGGTGGAATTCCGAAATGTTATCCAATTATTCAAGATGATAAATCCAAATTACTTAAAGGTCTCAGAATTGCGCATGATGAAAATGATCTTGTTATCGTAACAGCTGGATCTTCAGCCAGTGTTCGGGACCTGACCGCTGATGCCATAAATGAATTAGGATCACCAGGTGTTCTGGTGCATGGAATCAATGTACGGCCCGGAAAACCGACTATATTAGCGCACGCTAAAGGAAAACCTATTATTGGCCTTCCTGGAAATCCGGTGAGTGCGTTTGTTATTGCACATTTGATTTTAGGCCGGATCATGCCAAAATTGCGCGGTGAATCAATTAGCCTTAAAGCGCAATCTATGAAAGGGGTAGTAACAATTAACATTCCATCTGCAGCAGGTAGAGAGGATTGGGTGCCGGTGCGGTTGCTTGCGGAAGAAAAAAATGGGATTGCATTGGTCGAACCTATCTTTTATAAAAGTAATTTAATTTTTTCGCTCATTGATGCCATAGGTCTGGCAAGAATTGCGCCAGAAGTAACGGGGCTTGAAGCAAATTCTGAAGTTGAAATAATATTAATTTAAGGATGCTCACATGACAATTTACTTACACGACATTCCATTACAAGATGCATTGAAACGCTTTTACGAAGCCTTAGATAAATATAAATTGCGAGGTAATCAAAATACAGAAACCTTAGAACTTAATGAGAATCTTGTCGGGAGAGTTCTGGCAAAACCTATCTGGGCTAAGATTTCTTCCCCTCATTACCATGCGTCAGCAATGGATGGTTTTGCTATCAAATCAGTAGACATACAGAATGCTATGCCAACCAGGCCAATTAGTTTACGTATAGATGAACAAGCTATTTATGTTGATACAGGTGATCCAATTCCTGATTGGGCAAATTGTGTGATGCCAATCGAAAATACAGAAGCAATAAACGCAAATGGGGAAATCGTCTCTAATAAAAGAGATCCTTATGCGATCAGAGTTCGAAATTCATTAACTCCCTGGTCACACATCAGACCGATGGGTGAGGATATTGTAGCTACGGAACTCGTTTTACCCGCCAATCGAATATTAATACCAGTTGATCTAGGAGCTATCGCAGCAAGCGGACAGACTAAAGTTGATGTAATCAAAAAACCGGTTGTGTCCATTTTACCAACTGGAACGGAATTGATCCAGGTCGGTGAAGAGATAAAACGTGGGGATATCATTGAATACAATTCGATTGTTTTGGCAGCTCAAATAATTAGTTGGGGCGGGGACGCAATGCGTTATCCAATCACAAAAGATAATTTTGATGATCTTTGTACTCAGGTTCTATTCGCTGCAGAACGTTCTGACTTAATCCTGATTAATGCGGGATCTTCTGCTGGCTCGGAAGATTTTTCATCAAAGGTAATTGAGAAACTGGGTGAAGTTTATGTTCATGGTGTGGCAGTCCGGCCAGGGCATCCGGTAATACTTGGAATGATATTTTCCAATGATCGAAAACAGGTACCAATAATTGGTGTACCTGGTTATCCTGTTTCAGCGGCACTTACTGGGGAGATCTTTGTAAAACCGCTTCTCCAAGAGTGGACTGGTAAGAATGATCAGGAACAAGAAACTATTGAAGCAGAATTGACTCGAAAAATTACTTCACCAGCAGGTGATGATGATTACGTCAGGGTCGTTACAGCAAAGGTCGGGAATAGAATTTTAGCAGCTCCACTTTCCCGTGGGGCGGGTGTAATAACATCCATGGTGAGATCGGATGGATATGCAATTGTCCAAAGAGGAATTCAAGGTAAAGAAGCTGGGGATAAAATAACCGTCATCCTGAATAAAAATAAACGCATTATCGATGAAACTTTACTTGTCATCGGCTCTCATGATCTCACATTGGATTTATTAGCTGAATACCTTTCAATAAGAGGTAAACGTCTTGTTTCTGCCAATGTGGGTAGTCTGGGAGGTTTAATTTCATTAAACCGTGGAGAAGCGCATTTTTCGGGTTCCCATCTATTTGATCCAATAGATGGGACATTTAATACTAGTTATGTCAAGAAGTACGTGAAAAACTTCGAAGTTAAAATCATTCCGTGGGTATTTCGAGAACAAGGTTTAATTGTTCAAAAGGGTAATCTCAAAAATATTACATCACTGGAAGATCTACAACGCTCAGATGTTAGCTTTATTAATAGACAAAGAGGAGCTGGAACCAGAATATTATTGGATTATTATTTGGAAAAATTGGGCATAGATTCATCACTTATTCAAGGATATGAGGAGGAAGAATTTACACACCTGAACGTTGCAGCAGCCATTAAGTCCCATCGAGCAGATACTGGATTGGGTATTACTGCCGCAGCCCGAGCATTAGATTTGGATTTTATACCGCTTTTTAAAGAGAGATATGATCTCATTGTGCCAGAAAAAATTTATCAATCGGAAATTTTCAAGCCAATATTATTGGCAATGACGGACGAGGAATTTCGATCGCGTGTACAATCTTTAGATGGATATGATGTATCGTGTATGGGTACAGAATTGATACAATAGTTATACATCGAAAGGAGGAAATAATGATTGAAAAAAATGTTAAAGCACCTGATTTTGAATTGTTAGATGAAAACGGAATCAGCCATAAATTAAGTGATTATATAGGTAAACCAGTTTTATTATATTTTTATCCAAAAGACGATACGCCAGGATGTACCACAGAAGCATGCGAATTTCGCGATGATTATGATCAATATGAAAAAGGTGGGGTAATTATTTTAGGGGTAAGTCCAGATTCGCCTAAATCACATAAAAAATTCAGAGAAAAATATAATTTACCTTTTACTTTACTTTCTGACGAAGACCATCATGTTTGTGAAATGTATGGCGTCTGGGGTAAAAAATCAATGTATGGCCGAGAATATTATGGAGTAATGAGAACATCATTTTTAATCAATGCTGAGGGTAATTTGACAGAAATATTTGAAAATGTAAAACCCAAAGGCCATAGTCAACAAGTTTTATCAGCTTTGGAATGACAAAAAAGCACGAGGTACCTCGTGCTTTTTTTTTAAAAGTAATAATTAATTCATGGAAGTGAGCAAATCCGCAGCTAATTCCTGTTTAGCCAAAAGATCTAAATTAATTCCACCCAGGAAGTTGACAATTTGATCCTGCATGGTTGACCACATTGTTTGAGCTGTGCAGTCATCAATCTTTTGACATACATCGTTTTCGGAGATGCAAGAATTAAGACAAATTTTCCCTTCCAATGATTCTGCAATTTCTAAAACAGTAATTTGCTCTGCGGATTGACTTAATTTAATCCCTCCTCGAGGACCTGGGGATGCTTTAATCAATCCTGCTTGCATTAATGAATGTCCAATCTGATGGAGGAAAGGAAGGGGAATTTCCAACATTTCAGAAAGTTTGGCAGTTGGAATTGGTTTTCCTTCACCCTCTTTTGCCAATGCAACCATTAATTGAATCCCATAATCTAATTTACGACTAATTCGAAACATTTCTCACCTCTAATAATTTTTCTCGCTTTAAAGATAATTGAGTTTAATTA
>JACZIY010000398.1 GCA_014860845.1 Anaerolineaceae bacterium | reverse complement strand
TTTATCGCCAACAGCGCATCGGGCATAAAAGGGTGGACTTTGTGGTCGAGGATCTGATGGTGCTGGTACGGGCACAATCCAGCCTGGAGATTCAGGATGAGATTCAAGCCAGCACCTACATGCGCAATACCGGCTGTAAAGCGGTGCTGCTGGTCAATTTTGGGGCTGACCAATTTGAATTCCGGCACATTCAACCTGGGGTGTACGTGAAATTCTAATCCCAATGGAATTGATGACTGTTCTGTTTGAGCCATTTTCGTTTGGCAGCATAATCCGGCACCATGGATTGCACCAACGTCCAGAAAGACTGGCTGTGATTGTGATGGACAGTGTGTGCCAGCTCATGTAAAACGACATAATCGATGATCTCCGGCGGTGCCATGATCAGACGCCAGGCGAAACTGAGCGTACCTCTGGCACTGCAGGAGCCCCAACGGGTTCGGGCACTGGTGATTTTGATCTGCTTATAGTGAAAATTGTATAATTGCGTAAAATACTGCACGCGTTCCACCAGATAAAGCCGTGCCTGTTCGCGATACCAATGCTCGAAGCGCTTTTTTGCCTGCGGAGCGGATTTTTCACCTAACGTAAACGCCAGATGAAATTGCAGTGTCGGACGTTGTGAGGTCACCAGTTGTAAGGTGTATTGTTTTCCCAGATACCAGAAGAGTTCTCCGGGAGTGAAATGCCTTTTTGGAAAGAACTTGCGCCGGGCAACCTGAGATTGGCGAGATTTCTCGATCCAGTCGGCTTTGCTGGTAACAAAGGCATCGATGATCTTCTGGTTGGTACGTAGGGGGGCACGCACCACCAGACGCCCATCCGGTTGCACCACCAGGGCGATGGTTTTGCGGCGGCTGCGCACCACTTCATCGATCGCAATTGCACTCATGCAGGCGATTGTATCATATTGACGATCATACGGAAGAATATTTGAGATTGAAGAACATTATTTGTATAATGGTTTTATATCGATCAAGGCATTCACCCTAAGATAAACAGAAAAAGACCTTTTGTCATCTGAGAAAATGAAAAAAATTTGGCTTTGTAAAATTCAATTACCAGAAAACCATTGGTTTGGAGTTGACCCGGAGATAGGAGTTGTACAATGATTGATTTTTCTTCTGAATTTGGGAAGCACGTAGTGAAAAGATTGGAACAGGAAAAAGTTATCTGGCTAACAACAGTGTCAGTAGATGGGACACCACAACCAAATCCGGTATGGTTTTACTGGAATGGGAAGAATTTTCTTATCTATTCAACCCCCAACGCAGCGAAATTGAAGAACATCACTTCTAACCCCAGAGTATCATTGAGTTTCGAAGGTGCCAGTCCTCTTGGTGGCGATGTCGTGGTTTTTACAGGCGATGCAACTTTTGAAACTAATCATTCAAACCCAGAACCTGATTATGAAAAAAAGTATTTACGCATTGTTAAGGATGAATGGAACCGAACGATTGATGATCTTTATGAAGAGTATAGTGTCGCAATAAGAATAGAACCCCAAAAGCTGCGAGGTTTCCATTAATCCGCCCACAAATGGTTATCACATTGACGATTCAAGAGTTTTTGTCATGGAAATAATCAAATTGGAGCAATGAGGAAGTGTTTATGTTTAGTATTTCAGATTTTGAACCCTGGTGGCGTTTCGGTTTTTCTCTCATCATTGGCGCATTGATTGGGTTGGAGCGAGAGTTTTACCAGCAAAAAGAGGATTCCCCCGACTTTGCAGGGATTCGTACTTTTTCTTTAATCGCATTACTTGGCGCGGTTACTGCCTTTCTGATCGAAGAATTTGGAATCATCCTGATGGCATTGGCTTTGGGGGGCTTGATTTTAATGTCTACGGTCAGTTATTTCAGTGCGACCAGCCGTAAGAAACGCGAAACTGGCATCACGACCGAAATTGCTGCCCTGTTAACCTTTCTGTTTGGTGTTCTGGTGATGAGTGATCATGCTCTGATCGCCATTTCTCTGGCGGTAGTAACGTCTCTACTGTTGGCTTTTAAAGGCCCATTACATGGTTTTATCCGTAATATGAGTTCGGAAGACATTCATGTTACCTTGAAGTTTGCATTGGTCGCAGCCGTCATCCTGCCTTTGCTTCCCAATCGCACGATAGATCCCTGGGGATTGTTCAATCCTTTTCAAATCTGGTTGATGGTGGTGCTGGTGTCCGGAATTGGGTTCAGCGGCTATGTGATGATGAAGCTGTTAGGCGCTTCTCGCGGGATCAACCTGACCGGCATCTTCGGTGGATTAGCCAGCAGTACCGCTACCACCATCAGTTTTTCTTCAGCCAGCCGAGAGTATCCGCAAATGTCCGATCATTACGCCAATGCGGTTGTGCTGGCTTCTTCCGTCATGTTTCCACGCATTTTCATATTAATCCTGATTGTCCACCCACCCTTAGCGCTGAAGGTTCTAGTACCATTGCTACTGATGCTGGTAACCGGACTGGTTACTATTTTTGTTGTACAACGAAATGATCGCGAAAAGGAAGAGACGGTTCACCCTGAATTTAAGATCACAAATCCGCTTAAGTTATCGACTGCGATCAAATTTGGTCTGTTTTTTGCTGTAATTCTGGTGGTGGTGGAGTATGCCCAACGTTATTTAGGTGCTTCTGGTGTATATCTAACCAGCCTGGTAGCCGGTTTGACAGATGTGGATGCCATCTCGCTGAGTTTATCGCGACTAGCGAACCGCTCCCAGATTGCATTAGATGTTGCAGGTTCTGCTGTCATCATCGCAGCCCTGGTGAACACGGTGACCAAAGGTGTGATTACATATGTATCCGGAACGAAGGAGTTGCGTGAACCGGTCATCAAGACTTTTCTCTTTATACTGCTGGTAGGGATT
>JACZIY010000397.1 GCA_014860845.1 Anaerolineaceae bacterium | reverse complement strand
GTATATTGACTTCTTTGTGAAATAAATCTTTTAACCAGGAAATACTGGATCTAAAAAGGACAAAACTTAAGGTGAGTAACAAGCCAATAATGATCAGTGAATTAATTTTCCAGGAAGAGCCAATAATAAGAACAAGAATCGATAAGATACCGATTCCGATACCAGCCTGTAAATAACATCGAGTCCAGGTTGGTTGTTTTTCAAATACAAATAATTTTCGGCCTACTCCCCCCGACAGAGTAATAAGCCACAAGCCTAAAAATATTTTCCAGGTGTGGGAAATAAATGTTAAAGTTTGTGATGGATTTATAGGTTTATGAGTGACATAATAACCAATAACAATCAGGAAAAACCAGCAAAAGGCAATGATTGCAGTAACAATTGGATTTTTCTTTCCCATGATTAGATATTATAGTTATTTTGTAACCAGCGCAATAAAAATTTTGAAGTTTCTTGTATCGATGTTTTAACTTTAGGTGAAGGTTCTGAAAAAGGATCAACAATTTCTGGTTGAATACCAATGAGAAAAACTTCTGCATTTGTATCTATCTGTAAAAATGAAATCAATAATCCAGGTGACATGCGATGGGTGTTTGCAACCACTGTTTCAATGCTTGAAGGATCAAATAATTGAACATCTCCAGGATTTTTACCAATTACAGCTGCATCGATTAACCAGATCCAATCAGGATTAAAAGTTCTAATAACACCTGAGTAATTTTCTGGTGCAATTGAGCCTTCAATTAATTGGATCTGATCAAACTTAGGTAACTTTTTTTTTAAATACCTAACAATTAAAACTCCAGCAGCATCATCACCATTTAATTCATTCCCAATCCCCAAAATGGTCAAACGGGGTAATTCAATCTTGTTCGCAAGACGGCTCGTTATTGCCTGGTTGAGCTGCTCGTTCAAGTAAGAATGCAATATCTTCTTCCCTTCCGTAATATACCTCAAATGCTTCCTTCGTTGTGGACGCCATTTCCCATAAAGAATTGGACATATTCAGACAGTTAAACCTGCAAAGTTGAACACATTGTGCACAAAATACACACCGATCCGGATGATATCGCATGACAAATCTTTTATTAATTTTATCGACAGTCAACAGTTCGATCGCATTGGATGGGCAATCTTTTACACACAGCTGGCATCCAACACATTTTTCCGGATCATAAACCAGCTTTCCCCTCAACCGGTCAGGTGCTATTGTTTTTGTGAACGGGTAATTTTGTGTTGCCGGTTTTGTGAATAAAGCTTTTACTAAATCACCAAATAATACACCGATAGCCATTTTTCACCTGATACCTTACCTTAGGATTTCTCCCAAATATTTACCAAAAATAATCGCCAATAATTGTAACAGTGCCATTAACGCACCTAATCTCCACCACAACCCAACAGTTTGATCAATTCGCAAGCGAGCAAACATGGATTGTAAAGCCGTCACAACAAGAAATAAACCAGCAGATTTGAGAATAAATTCGATTGGATTAGCAATACCACCCAGATAGAAGATAACAACCAGGGTTAATCCGATTACCAGTTCTACATTCTTACCTATATGGAAAAGGGCTAAACCTCGACCTGAATATTCCGTTAATGCACCAGCAACTATTTCTGTTTCTGCTTCTGGAGAATCAAAAGGAGGAAGTTCCAGCTTTCCCATCAAACCTACGACTGCGACGATAAAACCGATCGGTTGGGCCAATATAAACCAGATATTTTCACCAGCATATGCATTGATTTTCCCAATATTCCATGTTCCTTCAGCAATCGCTGGCCCTAACAATGCCAGCAAAAATGGGGCTTCATAGGAGAACATTTGCGTTAATGCTCTGGTTGCACCAATAATCGTAAAACGACTCAAGGTATTTGCGCCTGCCAGGCCAATACACAGTGTCATCATACTCAGCATATAGAGCACTACAATTAAATCACCTTCGAAGCTAAATGGTGCTTCAAATCCGAACATCGGAATGTACAAAGCCGCGGTGAGAGCCCCTGTTAGAGCAATAATGGGCAATGCCAGGAACATGATTTTGTGAACCCCATTTGGAATAATCTCTTCTTTTGCTAAAAGCTTGACTGTATCTGCAAAAGGTTGAAACCAGCGAGGTCCAACGCGGCTTTGAAAACGGGCAACTAATTTACGATCAGCCCATTCATACAATAATCCGATGTTCATTAAGAACAATCCACCTGGAAATATTAATAAAAGTATTAGTGGGGGTAAAGAAAGGTTCATCGGTAGTATTCTATTCCATATTTACTAAGATCATCCCAATTCATCATTTGGGATTTTTTTGAATTGGATCGGATTTCAACCATTCGATCATTGCAGGAAAAGCAAGGATCAATTCCTACCAACAACATGGGCATATCAGCCAATTTATGGCCAACTGCAACATCGGTTATTGTCCCCCAATTGCATAAGCTTGGTGTGCGAACTTTGACCCTCTCTGGCATTTCCGTTCCATTACTTTTGATATAGTAAAATAACTCACCTCTTGGTGCTTCTACTCTTGAGATTACCTCTCCTTCGGGGATCTTTCTCTTTATGCGCGTGGTAATTTCTCCTGGTTGGATTTTTTCCAGGATTTCTTTGATTAATCGATAAGATTCATAGAGTTCTTTTAACCGAACCACAAATCTAGCTTCCAGGTCTCCGGTTTGATCAGTTACAATTTTTATCGGAAAATCTTTATACCCGGAATAGGGAGCATTAACCCGTACATCTCTTTTTACGCCGGAAGCACGTGCCGTTGGACCTACCGCCCCTAATAATTTTGCTCTATCTCTGGAGAGAGTTCCAATTCCTCGCGTCCTTCCAAGAAAAGTATCATCTGTTGTAACAACTTTCATATAATACTCAGTTCGTTCTTCTAAAAAGTCCATATCTTTTTTGATCAAGTCGGATAGTTTCTCGTCAATATCAATTTTCACACCACCCAAAATATTTACAGAGTAATGGACCCGACTTCCTGATAATGTTTCTATAATATCCATAACAACTTCTCTGTCCCGCCAGGTATACATGAATAAAGTATCAAACCCAGCTTCGTGAGCAGCCACACCAAACCATAAGAGATGACTATGAATACGTTCTAATTCAGCTGCCAGAACTCGGATTGCCTCTGCTCGTGGAGGTGCCTGAACACCTGCAAGCTTCTCTACACCCAGAACAAATGCAGTTGCATGCACATGAGAACAAATTCCACACACTCTTTCAAGCAAGTATAAATCCTGAGTGTAGTTGCGGGTCTCACAGGCTTTTTCAATACCTCGGTGAACGAATCCCAAGCGAACTGAGGCATCCGTCACGATTTCACCATCTACAGTAAATTCAAAATTTCCAGGTTCTTTGAGTGCCGGGTGTTGTGGTCCAATAGGAACAATGAATTTTTCTCTTTTCGGTTCAGTCATTGGATTGCTCCTTTTTTGATGTAACAAGATCCTGTAAATTTGTAAATGATTTTCGTAAAGGGTACACACCATCTGGCCAGGAATCCGGTAATATCAATTTTTCAGTATTGGGTGTGTTAAGTAAATCAAAACCAAACAACTCTATTACTTCTCGTTCATAGATTGTCGCTGATGGAATAAGGTCACAGATGGAATCGATTTGAGGTTTACTATAAGGCACTTTAACCCTGATGGTTATGATAGCTGCGTCATTGGCAAAGTGATATAACGCTTCTAATTGACCGGGTTGAATTTCAACATTATCCTGATCAAATATTGCAGGAATATCCAATCCAGTGATGGTGATCAGGTAACCCCAATGGTTTTCCACCAGGACCTGAACTGCTGGTTTGAGTTTCTCTGGAGAAACCCAAATATCCAGGCGATTATCATCAGGTGTATGAGAAGTATCGATCCATTTTTCCAGGATTTGTTTTCCAGATTCTAATAAATTAGTCGGTTCCATTGCTTTTCTCCTTTAAAATAAATTCTGGAATGTCCCGCGGTACAATGATTTTTTCTGGTTTTTTACCTTTTTTTAAGCTGTCCAATAATTGAACAATCCCAAATATGATTGCTTCAGGTCTGGGAGGGCAACCAGGAACGTACACATCCACCGGAATGACCTTGTTGAGATCGCCAATTACACTGTAACAACCATCAAAAACTCCTCCCGATAATGCACACGATCCCAGAGCAATCACAAATTTTGGATCCGGCATTTGTTCATATACGCGTATTAAACGATCCAAAGCCTGTAACGTAACGGGGCCAGTAGCAATTAATATATCTGCATGGCGCGGGCTACCCTGTAATTTTATTCCTAATCGTTCTACATCATAGCGTGGGGTTAATGTCGCTAAAAGTTCGATATCACAGCCATTACACGAACCGCTATTAAAATGTATTGCCCAGGGTGAATTGATCCGTGCCCAATTCTTTAGTTTATTTACCATTTGAGTGTAAAAATTTCCTGACTCTGTACTCATTAAGAAATTTCCTTTCTACCCTAACAATAAAGCAATCAGAGATACCATTAACCCGAGTAAAAAAGGTATGGATGAAAAACTAAACGTACCCGAACCAATAATTAACATTCCCAAATGTAATATCGCAAAGAAGAATGCTATCAGAAAAAATGGACGGTATCCTGGTGCAGCTGGATTTGTCGATGCTTCTTCTCCACTTGCATATATGGTTTCTTTCATCTTTGATTTTTTGGAAGTACCTGCCATGCCTTTACCAAATAATAATAAAGCGATGACAAAGGGCACATATATTAAAAAAGCAATAGGAGGTGTTAGTATAATTTCCATCAATACTCCTTTATTGACCAAAGAAAATAAATAAACTATATCCAGCAGGACCGGTTAACCAATACAAAATGGAAGGAGCAAAACCCAAAACGACTACTGCAAGCGTTAATAATGCGATGGGAATATACATCCAGATAGAAACCGGGGCACCTTCCATCACAATAGCAGCTGGTTTCTTTCGATACATTCGGTTTACCAAAGGTGCGTAATATCCTAATGACAGGACGCTCATCAATCCCGCGAATATAACCAGAATGATCATTATTGTGTTTTGAGTTTGTGCAACTCCTGCCAATAATTGCCACTTAGACATAAATCCAGCCAAAGGAGGTAAACCGCCTAATGAAAGTAGCGCAATTGAAAATGCAAAAGCAGTAAATGGATATTTTTTTGAAGCACCATTCAGGTCGTCCAAAACCAGAGCATTGTGACTACCTTTTGAGATATGGAAGTTATATAAAAATACTCCTGCAGCTAAAAATGCCAGGCTTTTCATCAAACCATGCGTTATTAGATGGAAAATCGCACCCATCCCAGCAAGGAGACCATTAAAGGAAATGAGCACGCCAAACCCGAGCAGCATGTATCCAACATGACTCAAACTGGAGTAAGCCAGCATTCGTTTTACTTCTTTTTGCCTTAAAGCCAGCAAGTTTCCAACAAGCATATTTAGTACGCCAAATCCGATTAAAAGATAGCCCCATCGCCCCCCACTTAAAGTAATTCCACCTAAAGCTCGTAATAAAGCAATCAGGCCAACCTCAATAACAACACCTGAAAGCATAGCGCTGATTCCACTGGGTGCCTGTGAATGTGCATCCGGTAACCATGTGTGTAATGGGACCATGGCAATCTTTACACCAAAACCGATCACCAATAATGCACCACCTATGATCAAAAAAGGTGAAGGAGAACTGATGGACATCCTCAGCATTTCTATGTTGAGTGTTCCAGTTTCAAGAAAAATGAGTGCTATGCCAATCACTACCATAACGGATCCTGTAGCACTTTGAATGAGATATTTTACGCCAGCCTCTAATGAAGCGGCTTGATTTTTATAAAATGCAACCAGAACGATTGAACTGATGGTCATAACTTCAAACCACACCCATAAATTGAATAAATCTAAAGCACATCCTAAACCATTGATAGCTCCTATCATAATAACGAGCAGAGCGTAGAACTTTTCTTCACCAGATTCTTTTCCCATATAAGTAAACGAATAGATTGTCACCAAAATTCCCAATACCAGTACAAGAAGAGATAACATCATGCTGATTCCATCAAAACGGAACCAGACTTCTCCAAAGTTTTGGTAATGAGTTTGTCCGGTAGAATAGACATTGGTGATAAGAAAGTATAAGAAAACTCCTGTGACCAGTAAAGCTAATAAGGCTAACCAACGTGCAGGGTTGGTTCTTTTGTTTTTATAAACACTTCTAGAAAATAATCTACCAACTAAATAAATAATTGCAGAAGAAATCATCGGAAAGATTAACAACCAGGTAAATGCCGTATTCACATCCATGTTAAGCTCCTACCATCAATACAACAAAAACAACGACCAGGGCAACTA
Source organism: Anaerolineaceae bacterium (assembly GCA_014860845.1). The sequence continues at coordinate 992 of JACZIY010000397.1, read as the reverse complement.
AAATAAATAAAACATTCCAATTGAGTTTCCCTGTTTGAGTAGTTCTTAATCTTTCACCCAAATCCTGCGTTGTATTCACAATTAATTTATTCATCTTTTCAAATCCAAAACTCGCTTCGGCAAATTCGGCAATTGGTTTTAGTGCCTCTTGAATTCCATTTAAAGCTGCTCTGCCATACCAGATCATAATTCCGAGAGCAATAATCGCCAGAGCAATCCAGGTTGCAGGAGCGAATAAAACCTGACTGAAGAGATGGCTTAAATCAACTTCTTGAATGGCATGAACAGGAAGTGTTGAACTCATCATCTTCGAAAATGGACCGATTAATAACCAGGATGTAAGAGCACCGATTGCCAGAGGAATTAATGCAATTTTCATGTTCCTTCCAATCGGATGAATATGCTTTTCCAGTTTCTTTTCTCCATAAAAAACCATCCAGACACAACGGGCTGTATAGAGCGCGGTGAGACCTGCCACAATGAGCATTATCACATAAATCCAGATAGGATTCCCATGCTCCAAACCAGCTTCGAGGATTAATTCCTTACTCCAAAAACCATTGAAAATGGGTATTCCAGCCAGGGCAAGCGATCCAATAATAAATACCGTTCTTGCAAAGGGTAATTCTTTTCCCAAATCACCCATTTCACGCATATCTCTGGTACCAACAGAATGGATTACGGCACCAGCAGCAAGGAATAAAAGTGCTTTGAAAATACTATGGCTGAAAAGGTGAAATTGAGAAGCCAGAATTCCACCAGCCCCTACTGCGTAGACCATATATCCTAATTGACTGACTGTTGAATAAGCCAGAACACGTTTAAGATCATTCGAAACCAGAGCCATCAGTGCTGCCATGAGTGCGGATAACATTCCAACGATCATGACCGTTAGCGTCCATCCGGGAACATCTTTAAACGCCGGATAAAACCTGGCCAACAGGTAAACCCCAGCATTCACCATGGTAGCTGCATGAATTAAAGCACTGATA
>JACZIY010000396.1 GCA_014860845.1 Anaerolineaceae bacterium | reverse complement strand
TTGTTCCACCTGGATGATGAGATCATGAAAGCACAGTATAACCAGGCAATGGCAGCAGTGGATCAGGCAGACGCCGGGATTCAAGCAGCTCAATCACAATTAAATTCTGCCAGCGTGCAATATGATCGCGCCAGGCAGGGTTCCCGTTTGATGTATCTGCAAAATTTGCAAAATCAAACGCCAATCTGGTCACAATCGGTTCCGGAAGAATTCAAGCAGCCTTACTGGTACTACCAACGGGACGAAAGCGTCAGTGGTGCTCAAACAGAAGTCGATAAAGGCAGTCGCAATCTCGAAATTGAACAGGCCAATCTGGAGAATATTCAGGAAAAGGCGACCAATGATGATTTTATGGCGGTGGAAAAAACCCTGACGGATGCCCGTGCAAGGTTTTTGGTGGCAGAGCAGACATTAACCCAGGCACAATTTGCCCAGGATAATGATATTCTGGAAGAAATGGCACAGAAAGATTATGATGCTGCCCTGGCTGACCTGGAGACTGCCCAACGCGATTACGAACGCATGATCACCAGCGCAGCTGCCAGCGAAGTGTTGGAAGCCAGGGCAAAAGTTGCTGTTGCAGTTGCCCGCCTGGAAAACGCCGAGAATTACCTGGATAGTTTGTTGACTTTAGATAACTCACTGGAGGTACAGGCGGCCAAATCCGCCATGGATAGCGCGGAAAGCCAGGTGAAACTGGCCGAAGCAGGAAAAGCCCAGGCAGTTGCTGCCCTCAGTTTATTGCAAATTCAACTTAATAAAACTATTGTCTACGCTCCAGTAGATGGTGTGGTCATCAATATCAACAATGAAATTGGCGAACTGGTAGGTGCGGGTAGCAATGTCATCCAACTAGCTAAGCTGGATGTGGTTAGTCTGACGGTATATATTCCTGAAGATGTGTATGGACGCATTCCCATCGGGCAGAAAGTCTCCATCACCGTGGACTCGTATCCGGGTGAGACATTCTACGGCCAGGTTATTTCGATTGCCGATGAAGCTGAGTTTACGCCACGCAATGTCCAGACTGTGGAAGGCCGCAAAGCGACAGTATATGCGGTGGAGATCGAAATTCCCAACAGTAATCTCAAATTAAAGCCCGGTATGCCAGCCGATGTAAATTTTGGAATAAATCGTCCGTAACAATTCCCCCTCTACGGAAGAGCCCGGAAGGTTATGCATTATTTCCTTCCGGGCTGAATTTCTAACCATACAGGAAAATCTCTTTTAACTGTCGTATCCAGTACATCTCACCGCAGAATCTTCTCCATCTTCTTGCCTTTGGCCAGTTCATCAACCAGTTTATCTAAATAGCGAATTTTTTGCATCAGCGGATCTTCTATTTCTTCCACGCGGATACCACACACGACACCTTTGATTAAAGAGCTGTTTGGATGGAAAGCCGGTGCCTGGACAAAAAAGGTTTCAAAATCATTTTCCTGATCGATTTGCTGTTGAAGACCAGCCTGGTCATAACCAGTCAACCAGCAGATGATCTGGTCCACTTCTTCTTTGGTACGATTTTTGCGTTCCACTTTTTTTACATAGAGCGGGTAAACCACGGAAAATGACATTTTGAAAATTCGATGGTTATTCATTAACATTCCTTCTTTAGTTAGGCTTTGTTCTTTTTTCGAAGCTGCGAAAGGATCTCTCCCTGTGCCACCAGCACTTGCGCCATCCATTCCAGGATGATGTTGAACACAGAAGCGACTAAAAAACCAAGCAGTAAGCCAAACAATGCGCCAATAAATCCGATGGTTACCCAAATAATGAATTGCACATTCACCAAATAGGCAAATACACCGAATAAAACCGCCATGATGACAACCAGATACAGGATAATCACAGTGCGAATCACCCGTGACGATTTAACCAGCCGGTTGACGATATCCTTGGTACGATCATGTTCATACAATAACATGGAGACCTCCTGTCTGTGTGTTTCAGAAAATTCAATCGTTTGAATTGTCTTGATAAAAGTATACCGAATTTATTGTGAGATTGCTATCAAAAACATTAATTAGCCTAAGGTGATAAATCAAATCTTTATAACTTTCTAAATTCATGATTAATGGTTAGATCATCGATATTAGGTATTTGACAGGAAAGTGCAAGGTAAGGAATTACTTTTTCCTGATAAAATTTTTAAACCACGAAGCATTGATCATAAGCCGGTTTTAGTAAACCTTCGTTTTTCATTAATTTATCATCAAATTTCTAATAAAAAGTGGACTCATGCATCAACAATTTTTCATCAATGATCAAGAATTATTACTACGTCCCGCAACATTTGAAGATCTTGATTTTCAGCGATATTTGTATGCTGATACTCGCTCGGATGAGATGGCTTTGGTTGATTGGTCAGATGACCAAAAAAAGTCTTTTCTCAATCAGCAATTCGAAGCACAAACAAAGCATTATCAGATTTATTATACGGAAGCTGTCACGCAAATCATTTTATTAGACGGAAAAATGATTGGGCGATTCATTCGGTGGGATACACAGGAATATATATTAATCATTGATATAGCTTTGTTATATGAATATCGAAATATGGGGATTGGCACTATACTTGTTAAAGATCTAATGAATGATGCAAATTCATTAAATCTACCAATCGTTTTAAGAGTTGAAATTTTTAACCCTGCCATCCACCTCTACGAACGACTGGGTTTTATTAAATCCAGATTGTTGGAGGTTTATCAGGAGATGGTATGGACTCCGCCTCAAAGTGCATTCGACAAGAATAATAATTAATCCTTAAACAAAAGGAAAAGAAATGCTCGACGACTTCACAATTGATTCTTTGACAGAGCAAATAGGGACTATTTTTGATGTAGTTTTCGAAGGGAAAACCATTTTTACGCTTACCCTGGAAAAAATTAATATTCACATTCAAACAGAACAGCATCAAAATTTTTCACTACAATTTCGCGGACCATTACAACCTTCCATAACCCAGGGGATTCAAACGATTGGCCATCCAAAGTTTGGCACCTCGGAAATCTTTTTAGTACCCATCGCAAAAGATTCAGATGGGTATTTATATGAAGCGGTTTTTAATCGCGTTCAACCGTAAATAGCCTTCTCAAATAACAATTTTCGATCAAATAACCAGATAAAGGAGAGCAAAATATGGCAGAACCCTTTCTAAGTGAAATCCGGATTTTTTCATTTCAATTTCCCCCAAAAGGATGGGCTTTGTGTAATGGGCAACTTCTGCCGATCAATCAGAACCAGGCTTTGTTTTCATTGTTAGGAACAACTTTTGGTGGGGATGGTAGAGTAAATTTTGCCCTACCCGATTTGCGAGGGAGAGTGCCAATACACGTAGGGTCAAGTCACACATTAGGAGAACGTGGTGGGGAACAGGCGCACACTCTTTCGATCAGCGAACTACCAGAACATACACATGTGGTTTCAGGTAGTTCGAATGTCGGTAACACGAATCATCCAAACAATGCATTGCTGGCAAATAATTCTTCAAATACATATGCTAATGCCAGCAATCTGGTGGCTTTACAACCTCAATCCATCAGCAATGTGGGTGGATCACAGGCGCATCTAAACATGCAACCGTTTCTTACATTAAGCTTCTGCATCGCTTTACAGGGAATTTTCCCCAGTCCAAATTAGAGGAGAGAATATGGCACAACCCTATGTAGGTGAAATACGAATGTTTGCCGG
>JACZIY010000395.1 GCA_014860845.1 Anaerolineaceae bacterium | reverse complement strand
ATACAATTATCATTTAATATTCCAGATATAAAGATGGAATGATTCTGAATACATCTCAGAATTTCCAAGAGTAAAGGAAGGGTTTTATGGGACTAAAAGGGAGTGGGTGGCATACTTATATCAGTTATGACAAAGAGCACGATAAACCGGAGATGAGTTGGATGTTGTTGAAGCGTGTTAGTTCCTATGTGCTCCCCTATCGTTTCAAGGCTGCGGTTCTGGTGGTTTTGATCATCCTGACTTCAATTGTCAATCTGTTTTCACCGTTAATCTTTCGGGAACTGATTGACAATGCCTTGCCCAACCGCGATATTACCCTTCTTAATTGGTTAGCGCTAGGGCTCTTCACACTACCTGTTTTAGCTGGATTGATCCAGGTTGGTCAAAAGTTTCTGAGTTCATCCATCGGAGAAGGGATTACTTGCGATTTGCGCCAAGCACTATTTGCTTATTTACAACGAATGAGTATGCGATTTTTCACCCACACAAAGACTGGTGAGATAATGTCCCGCTTGAACAATGATGTCAATGGTGCGCAACGAGCAGTGACAGGAACACTGGTCAACCTGATCACTAATATCATTACCCTGGCTGCAACTTTGACTGTAATGATATCAATTGATTGGCGCTTAACCTTCGCTGGTGTAATGCTTTTACCATTGTTGATCCTGCCGTCAAGGCGAGTGGGAAATGTCCTGCGCCGGATAACACGCCGACAAATGCACCTACGAGCAGAGATGAGCGCACTGATGAACGAGACACTCAATATCAGTGGTGCACTTTTAGCCCGGATCTTCGGTCGTAGAAATGATGAAGTTAAACGCTTTTCTGACAAAGCTGCCCAGGTGCGAGATATTTCGATCCGTAGCGAATTGGTAGGGCAGTGGTTTATAGTGGGAATGGGTTTGATTGGTGCAATTGGTACAGCACTGGTGTACTGGTTGGGCGGGCACATGGTGCTACAAGGAACCTTTACCATCGGAACAATTGTGGCATTTAGCACGTATCTGGCACAGTTGTATCGCCCGCTAACTGCTCTGGTCAATGCCAGGGTCGAATTTGCCACCAGCCTAGTTAGTTTTGAACGTGTTTTCGAGGTTTTGGATATTCCACTGGATATCGACGACCAATTAAATTCTGTGAAACTGGAAACTTGCCGCGGCCAGGTACGTTTTGAGAGTGTATCTTTCGGTTATGATTCGGAAATAGATCGTCAAATTTCTCTTGCAGATGTTGAGCGGTTTGGGGGAAAAGGCGGCGGCACGGTATCCGTCACCAAGAGTGGTGAGCGGGATGCTTCACTAAGCATTGATACGCATAAAGACAGTACAGAACTACGACAGGTGCTAAAAAAGATTGACTTTGAGATGCTACCTGGGAAACTTACAGCTCTGGTTGGCCCCAGCGGTGCTGGTAAAACCACAATCACTTACCTGGTGCCACGCCTGTATGATCCAACCATTGGCCGTGTTACCCTGGATGGATTGGACCTGCGTGAAATCCAATTGGATTCCCTATCCCGTCACATTGGCATGGTCACCCAGGAAACTTACCTCTTCCATGATACCGTCCGCGCGAATTTGCTCTATGCTAAACCTGAAGCCACAAAGGAAGAACTGGAATCAGCATACAAAACAGCCAATATCCATGATTTCATTGCAGGTTTGCCGGATGGGTATGACACCATCGTGGGGGAAAGAGGATACCGTCTCTCTGGAGGTGAAAAACAACGAATTGCGATTGCAAGAGTGGTGCTCAAAGACCCGCGTGTCTTGATCCTGGATGAAGCCACCAGTCACCTTGATTCGGAAAGCGAAGCGCTTATCCAACATGCACTTGAAAGCGTTATGGCTGGACGTACCAGCCTGGTCATTGCACATCGTTTGAGTACGATCCTGTCTGCTGATCAGATTTTGGTAATTGAACATGGGAGAGTTGTACAGCGAGGAACCCATAGCTCGTTATTAGAGCAAGGTGGTTTATATAAAGATTTATATGAAAGACAGTTCCAGATCCAAAACAATTAAATTTTTCCTCAATCTTGGATATTCCAGGGTAATTCGGAATTCTTAACCGCATCTACCACTATTTGTGGGCCAGGCAATAAAACGATCTGCTGTTGTTTTGCATTTTTATGAGCAAAACACGATTTGTCCCTCACGGGAGGGAATAGACCGATTGGGATCAAGTCAGGAACTGAGCCGGTGGAAAATGTGAAGGCACGAATACCAATCGAGAATTCAAGGTGAGTTTATTTGGGTCATTTAGGAGAAAAATTGTGTGATAATTTTTTTTAATTTTTAGGAACCATTTTTGCGTATCTGAAAAAAAGCTTACAGTGATAAAATGAATTCTGTTTGGGAGGAGATAATTTGAGACCAGACAAAAAATCAGGTGATTTGCCATTTGCAGAATTTGTGATCATCATTTCATTAATGATGTCCTTGATGGCATTGTCGATTGATACGATGA
>JACZIY010000049.1 GCA_014860845.1 Anaerolineaceae bacterium | reverse complement strand
TCTTATCCTACCCTTTCTCTGAACAAATACTCCTGGCTGCAACTGCCATTCTGGTACTGACGATTCCAGGGCTGGTGTGGATTTTATTCTTTAAAAATGATGGCCGTGATTTAGTGGAGCGGCTGGGAGATATCATTGGCTTGAGTATCTCCAGCATGGCAATTCTGGGGATGATCTTCTTTTTCCTGGGTTGGCGTTTTTCCGGGGGATTGATCGTGGTGTTGTTTGTTGTCATGGCGCTGGCTGCCCTGTTTTTGTTGATGAAACATCGGGCTGACATACATCGTATTCATCTGTTGTGGCTATTAGGGATTGGACTGGTGATGTTGCTGGTGATTGCCTTTCGTTTTTATCAGGCAAAAGATCTGGTGTTCCCGGCCTGGGTGGACTCGGTACATCATGTCTTGATCACTCAGAAGATCATTGATTATGGTGGACTGCCTGAGACACTTGCGCCTGATCTGGAAGTGCCATTGTTTTATCATTATGGCTTTCATTTAATCGCTGCTTTATTCAGCTGGATCAGCCAGCTGGAACCAGTTCAAGTTGTATTATGGTTCGGGCAGGTGATCAATGGTCTGGTGGTGCTGGGAATCTATCGATTGAGCAAAGCCTTATGGCGTAAGATACTGCCAGCAATACTGGCAGCTCTGTTGGTGGGTTTTGCATTTCAAATGCCGGCCTATTACGTGACCTGGGGCCGCTATACATTATTGACCGGGTTGTTGGTGATGTTGCCAGCCATGGCCGTTGCGTATGAACTGGTGATGAGCGGATTCTCAAAGGAGCGAGTTGCGCGTTTGCTGGTTCTGACAGCTGGATTGGCATTGGTACATTATCTGGCTTTGTTTTATTTTGGGCTATTCCTGTTAAGTCTGGTAGTCGAACGCGGAGTTGCCTGGTATCGCAATAAAGACCCGCACGATCGCAAGCTGATCTTTAAGAGTGTATGGCCAATGGCGCTGGCAGCTGCAGGAGGGATTCTGGTAGCCCTGCCATGGTTGCTACGTATGTTGAGCGCCCAGGCATCCCAGGTGAGCGTGCAGGTGGTGATGCCAAATACAGAGAATTTAAAATCCTATCAATATATCCTGTATTTACTGGGTCCGACCCACAATTATTACTGGATGGGTGGTGCATTGTTAGGATTGTTCTTAATCTGGTGGCAAAAAGGGAGCCGGGGTATGGCACTCTGGACCAGTGTGATGGTACTTTTATCTTTTCCGTGGGGATTACGCTTTGGACCTTTCCGACCGGATCATATGGCAATTGTTTTATTCATTCCAGCCAGCCTGCTGTTATCCTATGGGTGGATGAGATTAAGTGAATGGCTGCAAAGCCATGTCCACCAATATGTTGGTCTGGTCGTCTTGATTCTGGGTTCCATCAGTATGTTGGCATGGGGTACCTGGCAAACCAGGAATGTCATCAACCCGGTTACGATACTGGCAGACCGGGCTGATTGGACTGCTTTGGAATGGATTGATGATAACCTGCCTGTGGATGCGAGATTTCTGACCAATACAACCATTTGGCAATACCAGATGTTCAGAGGAGTGAATGGGGGATATTGGATCCTGCCGAAAACGGGACGATTTGCGATTTCCTTGCCGGGTTTATATGGATATGGAACTACAGAATTGAAGAATCAATGGGTGAACTGGATGGAAAGGGCATCTGTGGTGCATGCCTGTGATGATGGTTTCTGGTCCCTGGTCAAAGACGCTCGTCTTTCACACGTGTATTTACGGGAAGGGAAAGGCTCATTACAACCGAATGCGATGATCGCGTGCCCGAATATAGAGGTGGTTTTCCAGCAAAATGGGGTCTGGGTTTATGAAATTCTAGCCACCGAATGAACCGCTTTCTGCAAAATTTCACAATGCAAGCCAGTAAATTGTCTTTGATTCTCATGATAAATCAGATCAAAATTCTGACAATTTCCTCGCAATTTTTGCTTGAAAGTCAGCTAACTTTAATGTAAACTTGATGACAATCTGGAAGATCATAAACGCTAATACATTAATTAGATTGTGATTTTCACCGAAAAGAAAATTGGTTCTTCATCTTAATATTTCTTCGTGGGTAAAAATAATAGAACGACAATCCCTTTTTTAGAGCCTTCATTAACGGTGTAGAACGTGTGAAAATTTTGTATTGGGTTTGTGAAAATTGCCACCAGACTGTTCGTGTGTTATACTGGAGCGGTCGAAAATTAGACTTTTTTGGTAAGGATTGCCTATGTTGATGGAATTTCTCCCCTTGCTGATCATCCTGTTACTGGCTGTATTTATTGGTGTCTTCGTTGTTATTTTGGGAAATACGTTTGGTCCCAAGCGACCTGGACAAAGGAAAAATTCACCGTATGAATCGGGTATGGTGCCTTATGGACCTGCCAAAAGGCGTATCTCGGTGCGCTATTATCTGATTGCGGTGTTGTTTATATTATTTGATATCGAAGTTGTGTTCCTGGTACCCTGGGCGGTTGTTATCCGCCAGATAGGCGTGCCAGGATTGGTGTTTATGATCATTTTTGTGCTGATTTTAGAGGTAGCGCATTTATATGCATGGAAGAAAGGTGCACTCGAATGGGATTAGAACAAAAAGCTGGAAATATGGGGATTGTGACCACGTCCCTGGAAAAAGCTGTCAATTGGTCACGAACCAATGCGATGTGGCCGATGTTGTTTGGATTAGCCTGTTGCGCCATTGAGATGATGTCAGCTCAGGCTGCAGATTATGATATGAGCCGTTTTGGAATGGAATTGATGCGTGCCAGTCCACGACAATCTGATTTGATGATTGTCGCTGGTCGTGTTTCCCGTAAGATGGCACCGGTTGTCCGCAAATTGTATGACCAGATGCCAGCCCCGAAATGGGTGATTGCAATGGGTGATTGCGCTTCTTGTGGTGGCATTTTCAACAATTATGCCATTTTACAGGGTGTTGATGAGATTGTTCCGGTTGATGTGTATGTTGCCGGATGTCCACCCCGTCCAGAAGCGCTGATTCATGGTGTTTTGACCTTGCATGAAAAGGTAAGAAAAGAAAAAATCAAGGATTGGGCGTAAAATGAGCGAACATTTGCAAAATACCATTGCCAGTTTACAAGATCGCCATCAGGTTGAGTTGGAAGAGTTTCGGGGAGAATATACAGTTTATATTGAGCCTGAAAAAATTCAGACTTTCATGCTGGAACTTCGCGATCAGCATGCTTTTAATATCTGCATGGATGTCACTGCTGTGGATTATTACCCTCATGAAACTCCACGCTTTCATGTCATTTACCAGTTATATTCGATGCCGCACAATGTACGTTTACAGGTGCGTACTCGGATTGATGGAAACAAACCCAGGCTGGACACTGTTCAGGGCATCTATTCCAGCGCGAATTGGAAGGAGCGTGAAGTGTATGACCTGTTCGGTATCCATTTCACAGGGCATCCGGATTTACGCAGAATGGTGATGCCTGAGGATTGGGTAGGTCATCCGTTGCGGAAAGATTATCCGTTGGGCTATGAAGAAGTGCAGTTCAGCTTCAATTTTGATGAAATCATGATCAATAAACCCCATCCAAAAGATTAAAGGGCTGAGGGAGAAATAAATGACAGATATTCGAGAAGTATCGGTAGATGAGTTAAGACATCTGGTTTCTGACCGTGCCATGACTGGCGAAACCATGTTACTCAACATGGGCCCTCAGCACCCCAGTACACATGGTGTTCTACGATTGCTATTGGAGCTGGATGGTGAGGTTGTAGTAAATGTTATTCCTGACATTGGCTTCCTGCATACCGGTGTTGAAAAAACTGCTGAGTCGAAAAATTACCAGCAGGCAGAGGTGATGACGGATCGCCTGGATTACCTGAATCCGATGGGAAACAACATGACATATTGTCTGGCGGTTGAAAAACTGACCGAATTGGATGTTCCTCCCAGAGCGCAGGCAATCCGGGTAATTCTGGCTGAACTTCAACGAATTTCATCACATTTGTTATGGTTAGGCACCTCGGCTCTTGATTTAGGCGCGATGTCAATGTTTTTATATTGCTTTCGCGAACGCGAATTAATTCTAAACATTTTTGAATTGGTCTCTGGCCAGCGGATGATGACAACTTTTATACGTCCCGGTGGCTTGTGGCGGGATGTACCGGTGGAGTTTGAAGCCACCGTACGTGATTTTCTGAAAGTCATGCCCCGGCGCATCAAAGAATATGATGATTTGCTGGAAAAAAATGAAATTTTCCTCGATCGTACCAAAGGAATTGGGATTTTAACGAAAGAAGATTGTTTCCAGTATGGGTTATCCGGACCAGTGATTCGCGGGTCGGGTATAACACATGACCTGCGTAAAAAACAACCTTACAGCGGTTATGATTTGTACGATTTTGACATTCCCACCCACACAGAAGGCGATATTTACGCCCGGTATCGTGTGCGGGTGGAGGAAATGACCCAATCCTTGCGAATCATCGAACAAGCCTTAAACAAGTTGCCTTACGGCCCAGTACGCAGCAACAATCGCAAATACGTACCACCACCACGCTCGGAAATTGGTGTGAGTATGGAAGCATTGATCCATCATTTCAAGTTATGGACAGAAGGCTTCACGCCTCCAGCCGGGCATGTATACGTTGCTACGGAATCGCCACGTGGCGAGTTGGGTGTGTATATGGAAAGCGATGGAACTGCCAAGCCTTACCGGGTGCACCTGGTAACCCCAACCTTTTCGAATTTACAGGCAGTACCGGTTATGAGTCGAGGACATTACATAGCAGACCTGATTGGTATTGTTGGATCAATCGATATTGTTCTGGGAGATGCGGATCGGTGAACAAACTATATAACAAATACGAAAAAGAAATCCAGGGAATATTGGCACGTTATCCAGCAGAAGGAAAGCGTTCTGCTGTAATGCCTTTACTGTTCCTGGCGCAACGCGAAACTGGTTATGTTCCTACAGATGCGTTGTCGGATATTGCTGAAATCGCTGGTATATCAGAGACGGATGTAGCCGCGATCATGGGTTTTTATACATTGTTCCATGCAGAACCAGCCGGACGTTATCGCATTCAGATCTGCACCGATTTACCCTGTGCATTACGCGGCTCTGAAAGCTATCTGGAGCAGATATGTGAAAAATTAGGTGTAAAAGAAGGTGAGACCACAGCCGATGGCTTGTTTACTGTCGAAGCTGTGAAATGTCTGGCGGCCTGTCACCGAGCCCCCATGTTCCAGTTGCAGGGCGACGGCGAGATTAAATATTACGAAGATCAGAATGTAGAAATCACCATGCAGATTGTGGAAGAAATTCGCCGCAAGGTCACAGCAGAGCAGGAGGCATAAGATGGAAAAATATATTCTCTTACGCCACCGGGATGTTCCTGGAATTGATGATCTGAAAGTATACAAAGCTAATGATGGCTTTGTGGCTTTTGAGAAAGCCGTAAAAAGCATGCAACCGGCTGATGTAACATTAGAGGTCAAAAACTCTGGATTACGCGGCCGTGGTGGTGCAGGTTTCCCAACTGGTATCAAATGGGGATTTTTACCCAATAACTCCTGGCCTCATTATGTTGTTGCCAATGCGGATGAGTCGGAACCAGGCACATTTAAAGATCGTGAGATCATGGAAAGCAATCCATTCCAGTTCTTAGAAGGGTTAATGATCGCCTGTTATGCCGTACAGGCGAACCAGGCATATGTTTATCTGCGCGGAGAGTTCTGGCAGTTGGCAGCTTTCCTGGATGAGAAAATAAAAGATTTGGAGGAAGCTGGTTACCTGGGTGATAAGATCCTGGGAACTGATTACTCGTTGAAAATCAACACCCACCTGGGAGCTGGCGCTTATATCTGCGGTGAGGAAACAGCGCTATTGGAATCGCTGGAAGGGAAATTGGGACAACCGCGATTGCGACCACCTTTCCCGGCTGTCGTTGGCTTATATGGTAAACCGACCTTGATCAATAATGTGGAGACGTTGACCAATTTGCCCATGATCCTCCAAAAAGGGGCTGATTGGTACCGCAGTTTTGGCACCGAACAAAGCCCGGGTGTAAAAATTTTCTCGTTGTCCGGCTGTGTCAAAAAACCTGGTAATTATGAATTGCCTTTAGGCGTCACCTATCAGGAATTGATCTTTGAGCATGGTGGCGGGATTGTGAATGATAACAAGATTAAAGCTGTGATGTCGGCAGGCGCTTCCTCGGATGTTGTCGTCGCTGACGATTATTGTCTTCAAACCCCTCTGGCATATGAGACCTGTATGGAACGTATCAAAGCCCCGTTGGGTTCAGCTTCGGTCATTATCCTGGATGAAACAGTCGATATGGCCTGGTTGGTGAGTAAGACTGTAAATTTCTTTAAACATGAATCGTGCGGCAAGTGTACACCATGCCGTGAAGGGACTTTCTGGATGAATAGCCTCGCCAAACATATGATGGCAAATGAATCCAGCAGCGAGGATATTGATCTATTACGGAGTGTCGCTTTACAGATGCAAGGTAAGTGTCTGTGTGCATTGGGTGAGTTTTCAACCATGGCTGTGGTCACAGCGGTTGATCGTTTTCGCGCAGATTTTGAAACGCATGTGAGGAGTTAGTCATATGGCTGATATGGTAACACTGAAAATAGATCAACAAATCGTCTCAGTACCTGCCGGGACATTAATTGTGGATGCTGCCAGAAAGGTGGGCATTAACATCCCGGTTTTCTGTTATCACCCCAAAATGGAACCTGTTGGCATGTGCCGGATGTGCCTGGTTGAAGTTGGCTTCCCACAACGCGACCGCGCAACCGGTGAATTGGTTAAAAATGAAGATGGCACTCCCAAGATCTCTTTTGCTCCCAAACTGGAAACAGGTTGCACGACACCGGTTGTGGAAGGGATGGAAGTACGAACCACCACGGAAAAAGTAAATGAAGGACGAAAATCCATCCTCGAATTTATTCTCACTTCGCATCCATTAGATTGCCCGATCTGCGATAAGGGTGGTGAATGTGCCTTACAGGATTTGACCATGTTGCACGGTCCAGGTAAAAGCCGCTTTATTTATGATGATAAGAAACATTTTGCTAAACACGTTCCTTTAGGTGAAATGATCTTGCTGGATCGAGAACGCTGCATTCAATGCGGTTTATGTGTACGCTTCCAGCATGAAGTTGCGGACGACCCGGTGTTACATTTCTATCAACGTGGTCGCTCCCTAGAGATTCGCACCTATTCAGAACCTGGATTTGACTCAATCTTCTCTGGCAATACCACAGACATCTGCCCGGTGGGTGCCTTGACTACGGTAGATTTTCACTTTGCTGCCCGACCATGGGAAATGGAAAGAGACCCGTCTATTTGTGCACACTGTGCTGTTGGTTGTAACCTTGTCTATAATATTCGTCGTGAAGCAAAGAGTGGTGGCAAGACTGTGATCAAGCGCGCCATGCCACGCCAGAACGAATTTGTGAATGAACTCTGGCTGTGTGATAAAGGTCGCCTGGGATATCATTACGTCGATTCTTCTGAACGATTAACGCAACCATTGATGCGCAAAGATGACAAACTGGTACCGGTAAGCTGGGATGAGGCCTATCAGCGGATTGAAGATAAATTACGTGCTGAACAAGTTCGTTTGGTGACCTTAGCTGGTGGCCGCTTGACGAATGAAGATCTGTTCAATTTCCAGCAATTGAATCAATCACAGAACGGGAAAGCGGTTCTATACAGCCAGATGGCTGGTGGTGACCTGACAGCCCAGATTGGTCTCGGAAAAGGTTCGAATTTCTCAGATATGGGAACAGGCACTGCCATTTTGGTCGTTGCCAGTGATTTACACGAAGAAGCACCGCTGTGGTGGTTGAGGGTGAAACAGGCAGCCCAGCGAGGTGCAACCCTGATTGTTGCCAATGCCCGTACCACCCGTTTGGATAAATATGCAAATCATGTACTGCGTTATGAATTTGGTCAGGAAGCAGCAGCCATCAATGCATTGCTGGATGGCAAGGGAAAAGATGAATTTGCCCAGGCAGCCAAAGCATTTGCTGAAGCTGAGAATGGCCTGGTGATTTATGGTAGTGATGGTTTGGGCTTGAATGGCAGTGAGCAACTGGTAAAAGCATGCGCCAAACTACTGGTTGAGCGTGGTTATTATGGCAAACCCAACAATGGCTTGCTGGCAGTGTGGGACAAACCCAATATGCAGGGTGCCTGGGATATGGGATTCCACCCTGATCGCAACCTCAAAGGCACGCTTCGGGAAGCGGATGTGGCTATCATTGCCGCTGCTGATCCCGCTGGTGATAACCCCATCCTGGCACAGGCTTTGGAAGAAACTGATTTTGTGGTTGTCTTCGAGATGTTTATGACGGATACTGCGAAAATGGCGGATGTAGTCTTCCCGGTGCAGGCACAGATTGAGCGCGAAGGTACTTATACTTCCGGAGAACGCAGGGTGCAACGCTTTGATATCGTGTTACATCATATCGAAGGCCCGAAACCAGATTACCAGATTGCTGCACAGTTAGGCAGATTAATGGGACTTTCAACCGAAGATCGTTCACCGGTATTGGTCATGAACAGGATCAACGAGAAGATTAAAGGATACGAGGAAATTACCTATAGCCATCTGGCAGAACGAGCGGAGCAGTGGCCATTGATCAGCCGGACTGATTCTTATTATGCAGGCACCGGTTATGAAAATGAATATGGCATCGGAATTCAATTAACCAGCAGTGCAGATCGCGGTGAGGAACTGTCTCTGGGCACATTGATCCTGGTTGAACCGCAGGAAGAAGTTGCTACTGGTATAAAAGTAGTACCGGTCACGGCACTGTATGACCGTGGGCAGTTAATACAACCCAGCCAGATTCTTGCTAAACGCTTAGCCCCTCAGGTTCTGTTGGTGCATCCTGTGCTGGCTGATAAATATCAGTTACAGGATGGTGATCAGATCAAAGTGAAAGTGGCCGGGAATGAAGTGGTCAGTGGTGTGAAATTGGATGGAGATGTACCACAGGATGTGGCACTGGTTGCGCGCAGCAATGGCTTCCCGATTTCATCACCGGTATTTGTTCAAATTCAGCGACTGGTTCCGGAACCAGAAGCGTAAAGCAGAGGTTGATTCATGATAGATGCTGCCTTAATTTGGGAATGGATCATAAAATCCCTGATTTTGATTATCTTCTTAACCGTGGGATTTATGTATGTGACGGTATATGAACGCCGTTTCTTGGCGCGCATTCAATCGCGGATTGGGCCAAACCGTGCCGGTCCATTTGGATTGCTGCAACCAGCTGCTGACGGTCTTAAATTGATTTTCAAGGAAGAATTAATCCCGGCCAATGCCGACAAGTTCATCTTCGTCCTCGCTCCCATTATCACAGTAATCCCTGCGCTGATTGTTCTGGCGGTGATCCCCTGGGGTGAAGCGATGGTGATCTTTAGGCGTGAGGTGAACCTGTTCATATCGGATGTCAATGTGGCGGTTGTTTATATTATGGCAGTCACCTCCATTTCCGTATATGGCATCACATTGGCGGGCTGGTCCTCCAATAATAAGTATGCTTTATTGGGTGGCTTGCGCGCGACCGCGCAAATGATCAGTTACGAGTTGGCTTTAGGGTTAGCCTTTATGGGACCGGTCGTGCTGGCAGGTTCGTTGAGTATGGTGGATATCGTGCGAGCCCAGCAGGGCAGCCTGTGGTATGTGGTTTTGCAACCAGCAGCATTCCTGATTTACTTCTTTGCCAGTATTGCAGAAATCAACCGCGCTCCTTTTGATATGCCTGAGGCAGAGCAAGAATTGACAGCTGGTTATCATGCTGAATATTCGGGTATGAAGTTTGCATTATTCTTCATGGCTGAATATATCAAAATGGTCGCGATTTCTGTGATTGGTGCGACCCTGTTCTTTGGTGGTTTTGACGGACCTTTTGTGGATCAGATTCCCTGGTTGGGTCCGATTTATTTGTTGGCAAAAGTTGTTATTTATCTGGGTGTATTGATCTGGGTACGTGCAACCTGGCCACGTATCCGCTATGACCGTCTGATGCAATTAGGTTGGAAAATCATGTTTCCGCTGGCATTACTTAACGTGATTATCACGGCTGTGGTTGTGGTCTTGGTAAACTAGGAGATTAGGACGATGTTAAAAGGATTATTTACCACGTTAAAAATAGCACTGGAAAAACCAGTGACGACACAATATCCCGAACAAAGACGTCCGGTACATACACGCTTCAAAGGTAGGCATACACTGAAGCGCTATGAAAACGGGTTGGAAAAATGCATTGGATGTGCGTTATGTGCAGCTGCCTGCCCGGCGGACGCAATTTTTGTGGAAGCTTCTGATAACACCGACGAAGAACGCTATTCCCCTGGTGAACGCTATGCTTCCACGTATGAAATCAATATGCTACGTTGTATTTTCTGTGGTTTCTGTGAAGATGCCTGCCCCACCGAAGCCATTGTGCTGGGTGATCAATATGAGATGTCATTCGGTGATCGTCATTCATCGATTTACACCAAAGAATTATTGTTGGAGTCGGTGAGTGGTGATGCGGAAACTACACCACAGAAAACAAAACCCGGTGAGTTTACCCGTTCTGTACCTGTTATGCAGGATCCTCAGGATTAGGGAGGGAGTTTTTATGCCAGTTATTGGAACCATTTTTTATGTTTTTCTCGCAATCGTAGCTGTCGGGTCCGCATTAGGCATGTTGATCAATCGCAATGCCATCTATTCGGCGTTGTTTCTGGTCTTGAATTTTGCGACCGTCGCTGTGCTTTATCTGGCGTTAGGGGCACCTTTCATCGCCTTATCGCAGATTACGGTATATGCCGGGGCAATCATGGTGTTGTTCCTGTTTGTGATAACACTGCTAGGTGCTGAGAAGCTGCCAGGTTATGAACCCATCAAAGGACACCGACTGGTAGCCATTGTTTTAGCTTTCGTGTTTATTGCGGAATTGGTTTTGTTTTTCTTTTTCCGCAATCAGGTTGCCGGACCGATTCCCTTGATTGGCCCCGAGTTTGCCAGCCCCAGGAATATTGGTGTGCTGATGTTCACAGAGTATTTGCTGCCATTTGAAGTGGTA
>JACZIY010000394.1 GCA_014860845.1 Anaerolineaceae bacterium | reverse complement strand
AAGAGATGGTAATCTGCCAGACAGACATGATTAGCCAGCATAAACGAAGCCGCCTGGACGACCGCTGCGCCGGGACCATCTCCGGCCAGCCCACCCACCATGACGGTGGCCAGCGAAGCATTGCGCATCCCAACCTCGACGGAATTGGCTGCGCGATTCATGTTATCCTGATCGATGATCAATTCATTGAACATAGCAACCAGGTGTGCATCCACCGGGCGTAGATAATCGGGGTGAGCTGCTGCCAGATCGCCCAGGGAGGAAACAGCCGATTGGGCTGCCAGCATCCCGATGCCCGGACGACCAACACGTCGCAAACCTTCCCGTAGCATACGCAATTCCCGTCGCACAGCAAACACTTCGCTGGGTGTGCCGGTCTCCACCGGTCTGCCGTCCACGGTGGTGACGGATCCGCAGGTGATTAAATCAACAATGGGTTCCTGCATCCAGGATTGCACCATCGGCAAGAAGAGTTCCTCTGGGGTAGGGACTCCTGGATTCCCAGCCCACACCAGCGGAGGTCTGGGATCACAAACTTCCCGTGTGAACAGGGTGCAACTGTCTTTGCCCTCTCCCATCAATAATGTCTGAGGAGCACGATCCAGACCTTGTTGTAATTCCTCACGGCTGAATTGGATGACACGTTCTGTGTTAATACAGTACACACCTACTTCAGTGGCTAATTCCAACGCCGCCTGAAAGACACGATCAGCCAAACCGGGATCATTGGGGATGACACTGTGTTTGTCCCAATGCAGGTCGTATTTGCGTACCATACGCTTGGTAGGAATAACGACATGTTCGAGATCCCAATCGGATTTTTTTACTTGTGGACCGGTTTTCGCGCGTTCGAGGATGTCCAAGTAAGAGTAGATCATAGTATCGTTGTTCCTCTTATTATGTTTTTTGGGGGGTAGAATAAAGAATAATATTAGCATCGCTGAATATGATAGTCAAACGAAAATTTGGGCGAGTTGGGGGGAAATACGCCGAAGGCTGAAGGCTTAAGGCTGTTGAGACGGGAGACCGAGGACGGAGGAGTGGGATGTGTAAGACCTCCTAGAAAAGTATCCTATGAATCAATTCATAGGATATTGAAGCTCAAATCCTTTAAATAGGATTCTTTTAACCTGTTTTAACAGATTTTGATTTTGGTATCCATGGATTTGAATCCATGGAAGGGATAACCATTATCTTCTCTCCTTCACCAATGACACTAGGAAAATAGGATCTCATTAAGATTCCTGAACATGTTTATGAACCTCAATAGCTAATCAACTGAACAGCTCATAAACTCCGCTATCTTCTCCATTTCCCAGTCAGCCTGGAGTGATTCTCTCGTAAACCCACCAATAGATTTAAAAGCACTACTCACAATCACTCCGTCAGCTACGCGCAATGCATCTTTCACGTTGCCTGCATTGACCCCACCCCCTATCAGGATCGGTGGGTGCAGATCACTGTTGGTAATTTCGTTGATCATGGCGAGGGTTTCGGTAAAGGATTTACCAGTCAGCACGACGGCATCTGCTCGCCCAAAGATTGTTGCTTGGCGCACTTCTTCCACCAGAGGCATTCGGCCAAGCGGTTCGCCGGTGCGGTCGTAGACATCGGCGAAGATCGCGATTTCTTCTGCCCCAATCTGGTGGCGATATTGGATCGCTTCGGCGGCACAGCCTTCCAGCAGTCCTTCCGCCTTGATCATAGCGCCGACATACACTTTCAGACGCACAAATTTTGCTCCAATTGCCTGCGCGATGGCCAACGGTTCTTTAGCTCCATGACCTAACAGACTGATGCCAAGCTGCAAATTCGGAAATTCCTGCCGAATCCAGCTCCCAACCACGGACATATCAGCAACAATGGGTGCCGGAATCGGACGGGAAACAGGATGTTCACCCAGATCCTGCAGAAACAACGCCTGAATGCCAGCCCTGACTGCCACGTCGGTATTACGCAGGGCAAACTCGCGGATGGCATGCATGGATTTACGATCCGGATGACCTGATCCTGGAAATGGTGGTAAATGTAAAGCAGCAATAATTCTGGGAATTGATTGATTATGAGTCATGCGAATCCTCCTTCAGATATTCCAACCCGAGTGTCTCACTGGTGCGGATGCGACTGATGCCACCGCCGCCTTCCTTGCTGCGTCCACCAGAGAAGTTGCGAAAATAAGGTTCCGATAACAATTCAG
>JACZIY010000393.1 GCA_014860845.1 Anaerolineaceae bacterium | reverse complement strand
GTATAATGATAAGGATACTAACCAAATAAGTTTACTCACTTTATATACTTAAGGAAACCGTCCTTTGACACTTGAAATTGCCCTGACCTTTGGTATTCTGCTACTGGCTATTATATTTTTTATAAGCGAGATTCTGCGTCCCGATCTGGTGGCGTTGTTCGTACTGGTATTATTGGTGGTCTTTGACCTGGTGTCCCCGGGGGATGCCCTGGCGGGTTTCTCCAATCCAGCAGTCGTGGCCATCTGGGCGATGTTCATCCTTTCGTACGGTTTGGCGCGAACCGGGGTGGCTTCGTATCTGGGAAATCTGGTCATGCGCGTGGCAGGTGAAACCGAGAAACGTCTGCTAACCGTGTTGATGTCCAGCACGGCTGTCCTCTCGGCTTTTATGAACAATATCGGTGTGGCTGCCATGTTTCTACCGGTCACGATCGATATCGCCCGGCGCACGAAACGGGTGGCTTCGCGATTACTGATCCCGATGGCATATGGGTCATTATTGGGTGGTATGCTGGTATTGTTTGGTACCTCCTCTAACCTGGTGGTCAGTGGAATTGTAGAAAACACCGGACTACCGCCATTGGGAATATTTTATTTCACCCCGATCGGCATTGCCATCTTTCTGGTAGTCTTGATCTATATCAACGTCATTGGTCACCGATTTCTGCCACACCGCCAATCTCCGCAGCCTGTGTCTCCCACACAGATGCCACCAGCTCAGGATTTGCAAAGTTTATATGGTCTGGAAGAACGCCTGGCGATGTTGGTGCTGCCTGACGACAGTTTTCTAGCTGGCAAGACCTTGGCAGAAAGCCGTATCAGCAAGGCTCTGGGATTAAACATTCTTTCGGTGCAACGAAAAGACGGAAAACGTCAGGCACCCGATGCCCATCTTGTTCTGGAGGGTGGTGATCGTCTACTGGCATTAGGCAGGTTGGATCAAATTGAAAAGATCATCCGCTCACCCATGTTTACCATCGAGAGTGAAGTCCCCACGATCTCTCGTTTACTTTCCGAAAATATAGGTCTGGCTGAGATAAAAATCACCGATACATCGGAGTTTGTGGGAAAAACCCTGGTGAGTGCTGGATTCCGCCAGAAATTTGGTGTAAATGTGCTGGCAAACCGCCGGCGTGATCTGATCCGCCGTACTAATTTACAAAATATGGAGCTGGAAGCCGGGGATATTCTACTCATCGAAGGGCAATTGGATAAACTGGAAACTTTATCCAACCAACCTGGATTCCGCATTTTGAGTTTAGATGAGTTGCGTGATTATCATCTGGAGGATCGCCTGCTGTTTATCGATATTCCAGAAGGCTCAGCACTGGCTGGGCAGACCCTGGCAGAAGCCAAACTGGGTTCTGCGTATGGCATCACCGTACTGGATATCATTCGCGCTGGTCAGGAATGGCTCTTCCCTGATCCATGTATGCAGTTGGAAGCGGGTGACCAGTTAATTGTTTCAGGACACCCTACCGATATTGAGGTGCTGAATGGTTTACAGAAAATCCGCATTGAGAAAGAAATAAAATTTAATCTTTCCGAAATGGAGAACGGATCGCTTTCATTTGTAGAAGTAATTCTATCGCCCTACACCTCGTTGATTGGGAAGACCCTGAAACAAATCCGATTCCGCGAAAAATATAATGTCTCTGTGTTGGCAATTTGGCATGGGGATCGCCCGTATCGTACCGGCTTACAGGATTTACCCCTGCAATATGGGGATGCCTTCCTGTGTTATGGCACTCGCGAGGGTTTTGAATTGCTGGCAAAGGAAAGAGATTATATCGTTCTGCGCCAGGATGTGCAGGAAAAACCACGCCTGAAGAAAGCACCGATTGCCGGGTTGATCATGCTGGCGGTGGTGGGCGTTGTGATTGCAGGCTGGCTACCCATTTCTATTGCTGCGATTGCCGGGTCAGCGTTGATGGTGTTAACCCGTTGTTTGACAATGGAAGAAGCGCATAAATCCATTGATTGGAAGTCGATCTTTCTGATCGCCGCCATGATGCCGCTTGGATTTGCCATGCGGGATAGTGGAGCTGCTCAATACCTGGCAGATATTGTGGTGGGGATCGCTGGCCCTTATGGTAATCTCGCCATCCTGGGGGGGCTGATGACACTGACCCTGCTGATCAATCCGTTCATTCCAGCCGTGGTGAATGCTGTCATCATGACCCCGATTGGGTTGGCAACGGCTGCCAGCCTGGGAGTGTCTCCTTATCCCTTCGTGATGGGGATTGCCTATATGGTAGCAGCCTGCTTCATGACACCGGTATCCCATCCCGCCAACCTGCTGGTGATGAGCCCGGGAGGGTATCGCTTCACCGACTATCTCAAAAACGGCATCCCGATCGCCATCCTGGCACTGCTGGTAAGTCTGCTGTTGATCCCGTTGATCTTTCCGTTTTAAATAAGAAACCTCCAAAAATCTCCTTTGCAATTACTCAACGAGTAATATGAACACAATAATCCTGTAAATCTTGTTATTCACTCAGAATGTCCATTGCTCATATTTGCCATAAAAGATAAATTATCAGATACCATATAATCCTTCCGAAGGACTCCGATGCATTTTGAGGAGGAAATCCCAGTTCAGACTTTTTTTTCTCCAGTAGAACCTTGAATCATTGAGATTTTTTCTTTCTAAATCATATATAATAGAGCAAATGTATGTAGTGCAGGTGTTTTGGGCTGGTGACCACCAGCCCAAAACACCTATCGACATAAAAAAAGATAGTAATTGTTCCCACCTACGGGAATTTTTGAGAAAGTTACTGGTATGAGTCAAAATAAGCAGGTATTTGATATTAAAGGTATGGACTGCGCCGATTGTGCCCGAAAGGTCTCGTATGGTGTACAGAAACTGCCCAAAGTCGAATTGAGCCAGGTGAATTTTGCCACCGGGCAGTTAACCGTCGTGGGGGATGTAAATGCAGCTGAAGTAACTGCCCGGGTGCGCGATCTGGGCTATGATGTGGTGGAGCCAGATGAAAAAAGTCAGATCATAGCTCAAATTGGACACTCTAATTTTCTGCGCTTTTTATGGCAACGTATGGAAACACGTCTGGCTTTATTGGGTGCTATTCTGGTGCTGCCAGGGCTCATCCTGGGGGAGATCCTGGGATTCGACTGGTGGTGGATAAATGTGCTCTCGCTGGCAGCAATGCTGTCAGCCGGTTACCCGATTGCCCGCTCTGCCTGGAGCAACCTGCGCATCAACCACGCTATTGATATCAATTTTCTGATGAGCATTGCCGCGATCGGCGCTGTGGTGATTGGCGCTTATGTTGAAGCGGGCATGGTGATTGTTCTATTTGCATTGGGGGAAGCGCTGGAAGGCTACACCTCCGAAAAAGCACGTAATTCGATCAAAAGCCTGATGGAAGTGGTACCTCCGATTGCCACCCGATTGACCCTGCAGAATAATGAATCTCGAGAAGAGGATGTAAGGGTAGAAGCTCTGCAGGTCGGGGATCACATTCTGGTGCGCCCGGGTGAATGCATCCCCATGGATGGAGTCGTTCTGGAAGGTTTGTCAGCTGTTAATCAGGCTTCCATCACGGGCGAGTCCGCTCTGGTGGATAAGCAACCGGGAGATGAGGTATATGCCAGCACCATCAATGGGTCCGCGGCATTGGTACTGCGGGTCACACATCTCAGCGCAGACAACACCATCAGTCGCGTCATAAAGCTGGTCCAGGAAGCTCAGAACAAACGCGCTCCCTCGCAGCGCTTCATTGACCAGTTTGCGCGCTGGTACACCCCCACGGTGGTGATCCTGGCTACATTGGTAGCGGTCATTCCACCTTTATTCTTCGGGCAACCATTTTTCAATTCCAGCGATGGATCTCTGGGCTGGCTGTATCGGGGTCTAACCCTGCTGGTGATCTCCTGCCCGTGTGCTCTGGTAATTTCTACCCCGGTCAGCATTATTTCAGCCATCAGCAACGCTGCCCGTCAGGGAGTTTTATTCAAAGGGGGATTGTTTATCGAAAAACTCAGCCACATCAAAGTGATCGCTTTTGATAAAACCGGGACATTAACCGAAGGCCGACCGGTGATTGTGGCATCCCGCTCCAACAGTCATCAGGCATTCAAACCTGTTGCAGCTGATTGTGATGATTGCACCGAATCGTTTGCTCTGGCGCACGCAGTGGAACGCCGCAGCCAGCACCCCTTAGCGCAGGCGATTGCTCAGGCAGCTCAGGATTTAGGCGTAGCGGAACGCTACCCGGCTGCCAGTCATGTAACGATCCAACCAGGAATGGGCGTTAGCGGTGAGGTGAATGGCAGACAGGTTCAGATTGGATCGCACCGCATGCTGGATAATGGTATCCATCATTCTGAGGATGATTGTGACCAGCTCAAACAGGCTGAAGAAAGTGGCAATACCCAGATCCATGTTGCAGTGGATGGGGATTTAGTAGGTAGTCTGCTGGCGGTGGATGCGCCTCGTACAGGCAGCCGGGATGCACTTACAGCACTTAAAGGTCTGGGCATTAAAGCGCTGGTGATGTTGACCGGTGATCAACCGGTGGTTGCTCAGCAAATCGCCGAGCAGGTCGGGGTGACCGATTTCAAAGCTCAGTTGTTGCCAGAAGATAAAGTGACCGCTGTGGAAGATTTACGAAAAGAGTGGGGTGCGATCGCCATGGTGGGGGATGGCATCAACGACGCCCCGGCACTGGCTTTGGCTGACGTGGGTATCGCCATTGGTGGGGTGTCTACTTCAGCTCAGGCGATGGAAACTGCGGATGTAACCCTGATGCAAGCGGACTTACGCCAGTTACCTTTTGCGTTGCGACTCAGCCGCAGGATGATGAACACTATTCGTTTTAATATCGTATTTGCGATAGGGGTAAAAGCTGTCTTTATGGCCTTAGCAGCCGCTGGTTTGAGTACCATGTGGATGGCAGTGGTGGCTGATATGGGCATTTCAATCCTGGTGACACTGAATGGCATGCGCCTTTTGAAATATCAATAACTTCTCTGGTTAGTCATCACGAACCATAAACAGCGGGACTACGGCGAACGGGGTTGAACGCAGTGTTTTTTGATTGGCGGATGATCAGCGCTGCGACTAGAAGAACCATTGAGATGATGATATTAACGACCACGAAAATCCATGTCAGACCGCTCATCGAGCGCACCAGATGGTTAATTAACATCTCTGGTAATGGTCCAGCAATAACCCCCGAAAATAGACCATTAGCAACCAGACTCTGTTGTGCAGAAACAGTAAAAATGACACACAGGCTCATGACGATCAGGTTGACACCACTTAAGCACGATAATATTTTACAAATAATTGGGGTTGATTTTTCTTTCATTTTATTCTCCACTTGGTTTCAGTATACAAAAATCTTGTGCTTTCTTCACTGCCCAAGTGGAGAGGTTCCATATCAACCATAGTATGGATTTTTAATGGTCGAGTAACCAACATGTACTACATTTTATTTTTCAGGTTTCAAACATCTTGCCGGCCAAATCAATCACTCGAACATCATAGGAATTTCACCACGTTCATTGAATATGATTGTTTCACCATGCTGATCGCAGGCGGGGCTTGCCAGGTAAACAGCATACAGACCAATTTCATCTGCGTTTAGCCAATAGGGTTTGGGATTTGGTTGTGAGCGGGTATTCACCTTGGTTTTGATCAATAATGTGTTGATGCGAACCTGGTTGTGCTCATATTCTGCAGACAGCACATCTTTCAGCATGAGTTGCGCGGAAGCAGAAACCGAAATTGGTCCTGCCGAAGGAATGGGATACAAAGCTGCTCCGCCATTTAACAAGGTGTAACTGCTCCCATTCAGATCTGCTAACATGGGTAAAAAGGTCTTGGCTGCCACAAAATGAGCGGTCAAGCTGTTTTCCATGATATGACTCCAGATGCGCAAGGGTACCTGACTGAGCAATTCACCCTGCCACCATCCCCCGATGGATGCCACCACCATGTCCAAGTGGCCGACGTCCTGTTCAATTTTGTTGCGCAAGTCCAACCCACCTTCTTCAGTACAACAGCCACCCTGAAAGGTGATCAGACGATCACAGCACAATCTTCCCAGATGCTCCCGGAGTTGTTCCAAACGGTATTGATCGCGTGATGGAACGACAACCGTCGCGCCATGGGTTAAGAATTGCCTCACCACCCCCTCCCCAACCTCCCCGGCACCGCCAATGATCAAAGCTACTTTACCAGCCAGAATTGACATATTTGCCTCCTTTCGGTTGTGTAAAATGGGTGCCTCCCTCAATTCCATTATAAGAGATGAGTCAAGCTTAATAGCTATTAAGCTATTAAGCTATTGAGCGGATAAGCTGTTAAGGAAAGTTCATAAGTAGATAAGACAACACAATGTAAAAAACGAGACGTTAAGCACATTCGTGAATTCGTGACCTTATATCACCCTGTGGGTTCGTGGATGGCTCTGATCACGACTCAATTCTCACGGTAAGCACACTATCTAACGACAACTTTCCCTTTTAGCCCCCCACCCACCATTTGAACTTATGAATTCATAAACTTAATAACTGTGCTTAAATCCTTGCTACGAAAATAGAATTCTCAGAATTGCCGTCAACGAATAGAAAACGAATAAACGAATAAGCACCTGAAGTTCATAAAGGCAAATTTACATCTTTTTCTGTGAACTTGTTTCATGTTATGTTAACACCTTTATAGCTTAATCGCTTAACAGCATAACAGCTATGAAGCCAATTTGACACCAAACACACTCATTTTCCGTATACTATTATTGGAGGTGTGTTATGAATTACAGTGAAGTTTTTTCAAAAGCCTGGAAGATTGTCTGGAAGTTCAAGGCTTTGTGGATTTTTGGTATTTTATCCAGTTGTGCCCGGGCAGGTTCGGGTGGTGGTGGCGGATCATCAGGTGGAAGTGGGGGTAGTTCTCATCTGATCGACTCCGGTGGTGTGTTTGCTTCTCCGAATGTGGTTTTACCCAAACAGGTTTTTCAGTGGTATTTACAATTTCAAAATGCCTGGGATACCGAGCCCTGGGGTGTCTTCCTGATTGTTTTAGCCGTATTTTTCTTCGTCATGGCATTGGTGGTACTTTCTCTATTCCTGGGCGTGTTGGGACGTGTTGGCGTGGCCCGGGGCGCATTACTGGCAGATGCTGGTGAAGAGAAGCTGAATTTCTCACGGATTTACAATGAGAGTAAACCTTACTATTGGCGGGTGTTTCTGTTCTTCTTGCTGTTATTTGCTGCATCTATCGCGATTGGTGGTCTGGTAGCGATTCCGATCCTGTTGGTAATCGTCTTCACCTTCGGTTTTGGTCTCCTGTTCCTGATTCCGCTCTTGATCGTGGTTGCTTTTGCCGTCAAGATTTTGATTGAACAGACAATTGTAGCCATTGTCGCGGAAGATCTAGGTGTCTTTGCTGCCATCGAACGCGCCTGGAAATTACTGGTCGAAAAACCATGGCCACAGGTAGTAGTGGGACTCGCAACCTCGATAGGCGAAATTGCTGTGATGTTTGTGCTGGTTATCCCGATCTTCCTGATTCTGATTCCATTCCTGATCTCAATCTTCTTCCAAACCGATGCTGTCATTGGGGTTGGTGCCATCATCAGTGGAGCCGGATTCCTGTTGTATTTACCGGTCATGATACTGGGAAGTGGTATCCTGTATGCATACATCGGATCAGTCTGGGCGTTGACCTTCAAACGTCTAACGCAGACTGCTACGCCGATGGTTGTAGAAACCACCGAAACATCTGCTTCATAAGCTGTAAAAAGTCCCTGGATCCGGTTTTCCAGGGACTTTTAATTTAAAAGGAATAAATTTTACACAACCTAGAGATTTCGCAATACCCGTGTTGCACGTAAAGTCACCCATTTATTGGCTTGCTTTTTGGGACCAATATCCAACCATGTCTTGCCACTGTAATCATAATCCAATGCCCATTGTCCATTCTGATCCTGTTTGTTATGGATGAATTCCAGTGCGTTTTTCAAACGAGAATCAGACCCCAAACCCAGCCCTACCAATGCTTCTACAACCTGAAGAACATCGGTTACGTAAAACACCGGGAAGCCGAACTTCCACCAGTTTCCACTGGGTTTGGCATTCCAACCACAGGGGTAGGTGGCATCCAGTGGATCGACACTCAACAGAAAATCGATGCCTTGTTGAATGGCATCCTTAATCAGTGGTGTATGCTTTTCTTCTGGCAGTTTGCTGAATGCCAGCATCACTTTGGCAGCTCCCCAGGCGCAGGGTAGACCGTTGTTGGCACCGCAGGCAAACAGCGGTCCGCATTTTCCGGCGTAATAGCGCAGGTGAGCTTTTTTCACCGCCAATGGGGCCAATCCTTCTCCGGTCACGGTGCGTGCAATCCATTCAAAGGCAGTGTCCAGTCGAGGATCTTCGTATCCGAGATCCAATAAAGCAACGCATAAGTTGCCCTGTAAACAATCAACCGTGCCGGAAGGAGGACCGT
This sequence comes from Anaerolineaceae bacterium, assembly GCA_014860845.1. The sequence continues at coordinate 7,002 of JACZIY010000393.1, read as the reverse complement.
TCGAGCTGAATTGGCCAGTCTCATTGAAGGAATGCTCCATCAAATACTGGCAAGCTGCCCGGATTCGTGGGTCCAGATCAATATTGGCTCCCAGTTGCCCTAACAGGATGATGGACCAGACTGTACTGGTGTATTTGGGCAGGTAGCCCGGTCCTGGTTTTTCCCAATACCCCTCGGGATGCATGGCGTCCAGGACCGACGAGATGGGGCCTTCGCGATGGGCTTTTTCTCTGGCAATCACAAAATCTGGATCATCCCAAGGCAATTGCATGATGTCACGGAATGCCAAGTATCGGACGCCCGGATTCTCCTCTTCCAATAGCCAGTCAAGCATGTTGGCATTCGATATTTGGTTCATAAAAAATCCAGTCCTTTCACCCGAATGCTTGTTTTAATACCCGGACTGCACGATAGGTAACCCATTTATTGGGTTGTTTCAACTGGCCAAACCTGACCCAACTTTTGTAATCATGTTCTAACACCCAGCGACCATTTTCATCTTGTTTGTCGCGGATATACGAGAAGGAATTTACCAAACGGGGATCTTTAGCACAACTAACTCCGACCAGAGCTTCCATCAACTGTAGAATATCGGACACATAAAATACCGGGAAACTCAGCTTCCACCAATTGGGACTGGGTTTCGCTCCGGAGCGAGTCGGGTAATCTGCATTGATTGGATCAGTGGATAAAAAGAAATCAACGGCAGTCTCAATGGCGCTTTTCACTTGAGGTGTGCGGTTTTCTGGCGGGATTTTTCCCAGCGCTAAAAGCACTTTTATACCACCCCAGGCACATGAAAGCTCGTTGTTATAATGGCAGGCAAAAATGGGACCACAATTCCACAGAAAATAATGTCGATCTGCCTTTTTATTCTTCAGAGGGGCGATGCCATCCCCGGTAACACTGCGTGCCATCCAGTCGATGGCCATCTCAAGCCGGTCATCCGGATAACCCAGTTCAAGCAATGCTGCCAGTAAATTTCCCTGCAGGCAATCGATCGTCCCGGGAGGTGTCCCATCAACACTGAACTGCCCGGTTTCTGCCAGCGCGTGGTCGACCAGATAACGGCAGCCGCGTTGTAAACGCTCATCCATTTCCACCGACGCGCCCAATTGAGCCAGCATAATTAATGACCAGACACCGCTTTTGTATTTGCAACTGTACCCAGCACCAGGGGTGACCCAGTACCCTTCTGGTTTCATAGCATGCAGAATGGTTGCAATGGGACCTTCCTGGTGTGCTTTTTCTCTGGCAGCAATCAGTTCAGGATCATCCCCGGGTAAATCCATAAGGTAGTGCATAGCAAGGTAACGCACGCCTGGATTCTCTTCCTCCAACAACCAGGAGAGGGTATCACCTTTTAATTGCTCCATCCACTTCATCACATTTTCTCTCCTTACCAATCCGGGTTGTAATCATTGGCAGGATGGTTGGTTATATTGACCGGTTCACTGCCATCTGTATTCATTATATAGATTTCCAGGTTTCCATCCCGATCTGATTGAAAAGCAATTTCCTTGCCATCCGGAGACCAGGCAGGATTTAAATCGTTGGCGGGGTGATTGGTCAGGCGTTTTAGCTCATGGATAACCATATCCATGATGTAAATTTCCCAATTCCCAGCCTGTTTGGATGAAAAGGAAATCGTCTTGCCATCAGGTGACCAAGCTGGCGCAAGATCAAATTCCTCATGATTTGTGAGCCGGGTGATATTATCGCCATCCGTATCCATAAGATAAATCTCCCATTCACCATCTCGATCGGATGAAAAGGCTATTTGTTGGCCATCTGGTGACCAGGCAGGTTGTCGGTCGTAAGCATCCGTGTCTGTGAGACGCAAGGTAGTGAATGTATCCATTTGTATCGTATAAATTTCTGATAAACCATCCCGATCCGTAAAGAAAACGATTTGTGATCCATCCGGTGACCAATCCGGTTCCCAATCTTTGGCGAGGTTGTTGGTAATATTGTTCGATTGCATGTCTTCCAGATCTAAAATAAAAATTTCCGCATTACCGCCGATACCTGAATTGAAAGCGACGGAGTTTCGATCGGGAGACCAGGATGGAGAAAAATCAATGGCAGTGCTATTCGTCAGGTTGATCGGGTCTGATCCATCTGCATTCATCATATAAATTTCCTGATTTCCATCCCGGTTTGTTTCAAACAGGATACGACCGAAATATTGTGAGTCTGGCAATAAAGATAAAGAAATGTAGTCTACTAGAGTCCAATCGCCATCCTGTTTTTCCATGAACAGCAGAAAATCTTCACTTTTACACTTAAAGGGTGCAAGATGTACCAGCGCTTTATTTCTTTCCTGGTTGAATCCTACCCTTGATAATCGCAACCAGCCTTGATAGGTAGGTTCCGGAAACCTTTCCAGCAATTTGGCAAGACAAGCGCCTTCACCCTTCTCCTGACTGAGTTTCCAATATTCCTGCCAGGAGACCAGCACCACCGGTATATCGGATGAAAAACGCGGGGCAATGTCATATTGCTCAGCATTCATTGCAGCAAGGTTTTTCAGCATATCCTGCGTGACGCCAGGGAGTTTCTTGCTGATCAATGGAAATAGATTCTCTCCCTCCAGCACCTTTTGATCAGAAATTCCGGTTAGATCGAAGACAGTGAGGTATTGATAACTGCTTTCCGGGATGAATTCCTTACTGGCTTTCAAAACAGCATTAAGAACAGCATGCTCTTCCTCACTGAGTTTGTCATCCATATATAAACCCAGATCAGATTGCAATCCGATGGCAAAGTCTTTAACTTTCCAGATACCAGCTTCTTCCTCCAGTATCAAAAAGTTACCTGATCCACCACAGATGCTGTGTTCAATATATAGCAATGCCATTTTCATTTTCTCATCAAATCCCACCCGGGAAAGAAAATAAAAACCACCATTGAGTGGTCTTGGGTAGACAGTCTGGAGTGAAAACTCGCATTGTTCAGCAAACTTCAACCCGCGCACCAAGTTCTGAACAGCATCGTTTTCCACAAAAATCGCTGGAATTCCGAGGGCAAATTGATCATCCAACGGATAGGCTTTTTGATTGGCTTCCAGAAAATTATCCATCAGTTTTTCGGGAAGGCTGGTCTTGCTTTCCAGGATGGACCGAATCGTTTTTGGATCATGATGCAGAATAGTTTGATCAAAAAAGACCATAATTTCAGTGCCAGGTGGAATATTCCACATATCCGGGTTCTCGACCAAAAGATCATGATAGACCTGGTACTCTTCTGCTGTGACATATTTGGGAATAGGGGTAGGTTGAGGTGAACAGGAAGTCAGAATCACAAGAAGGGTGAGCCACGTTAACAATTTAATCATCTGTAATAAATCCTTCCTGTTCGTATCATGAATCTTATTAAATACCAGATCAAAGTGAGTACTTCGTCCCACCCCCCACCTTCTTGTGTTGAAATGCGACAACACCTAAAACCTTTTTCAACCAATCACATAAAGATGGTGAAATTTCACAGGCAACACTCAGCATCCGGGCGGGTGAAGAATTCACGAATGTTTCCAACTTCTCCTTTTCAATGGCTTTCACCACAGCCCTGGCAACTTGGTTGGGGGTAGTAGATCCTAATAAGGCGGGAGACTTTACATTGAATTTTGCAAACATACCCACTTCGTTGATATAGCCGGGGAGAATGGTGGAAAAATGTACGCCACTACCTTCGAGCTCCAGGCGTAAACTGAAACCCATTGTTAGCCTTCGTTTTCTATCCATATTTTTGACAATCACTGCATAAGTTGTCGAGCGCTAGCACAGATGCGCTGTTTGTTGGGGAGAATCCGGTCTTCCATTTGACGTGCATAAGGGATGGTTGTCTGGGTACAGATGCGAGCATATTTGCAGGTTATACCTGCCTCCAACACGATCGCTGACAATTCCCCTGAGAGACCAAAGCCTTCGTAATCTTCGTCCACCACTAGTAGATGCCCAGTCTGCGCTACTGCTTCACAGATTGCCGTTTTGTCCAGCGGAGAGACAGTTCGTAAGTCCAGCACACTTACTGAAATCCCTTCCGCTTCAAGAGCTTGAGCGGCTTCAAGAGCTCGGTGTACACCTACGCCCACACTGACGATTGTCACATCATTCCCTGCCCGGCGGAGGACAGCTTTACCGATGGGAACGGGTTCCCACTTTTTGGGCACAGTACCTTTTACCCCCATGGCAGGAATATCAAACTGTACTGTATGTCGTGCTCCTGAACCAAGGAACTCCAACCAAGTTTCTGATAGGAGTTTGTGTTCAAGGAAGATAACAGGTCCATCATGCTGGAGAGCGGCTAGCATCAAGCCGCCTGCATCGGCTGGAGTGGATGGAACGAGTACAGAAAGTCCCGGAATGTGCGCCAACCAACCCCACAAAGATTGTTCATGTTGACCACCGTCACCATAACCACCGCCACAAGGTGCGCGTACTACAACGGGTGCGGTCCATTTTCCACCAGAAAAAGTTTCAACTTTGGCGGCATGGTTGAGTAGAGCATCCATGCACACTGCGAGGAAATCCACCATATAAAATTCCACAACAGGCCGCAACCCAGCCATCGCAGCAGCCACGCCAACCCCAAGAAAGGCACTTTCACTGATAGGAGTACCTCGTACGCGTCTAGGACCAAATCGTACGAGTAGGTTACGTCGCAATAACTGGATATCTTCACCGAAAAGAACAATACGCGAATCATCAATCATGGCTTGGGCGAGAGCGCTATCCACAGCTTCGGTAAAAAACATGGTTCTCATGGTAGCACCTCCGCCAGGGCGGTAGAGAGCATCTTGCTTATTTCCTTCTCAACCTGGTTTTCCAGCTCGTGCAAGCGCGCTGCGTCCGATTGCAAGGTTAAGCGTGCACGTCGTATAGGGTCATTTGCTAAGTCCCGGCGTGGATCGCGTATAGTTGCGAGCACTGATTCTAGTACTAACTTCAACCCTGCTAGGCGTTCGCGAAAAGCACCCCCTCGAGGATGCAAGAATGATTTGGTAAGAGGGACAACAATTCCAGGCATTTCTCTGAGTGGATCACGCACCATCCGTATCAATTGGAAGCCCAGAAAGTGACCTTCGAAATGCACACATCGGGCGTTTAGGAAAGTAGACCCATTACCAGAACGGGCGCGTTCAATCGCTGCATGAGAAGCCTCCCATACCTCGAGTATATTACCGCCGTCAACATCAACAGCGGTGATTCCCAATCCGCGTACTCGCACGTTCAATTCCCCGCCGGTCATCCTCTCGGATTGAGTGGTTATTGCCCAGCCGTCATTCTTACAGACAAATAAAACAGGTAAATTCCAAACTGATGCCAGGTTCAGGGTTTCCATCAACATACCCTGGTTCATTGCCCCCTCTCCGAAAAATGTGACAGCAACTGCACCAGGGTGTGAGTATTGTGCTGATAGCGCAAAACCAGCCGCGGTTGGTCCTTCTGCACCGACGATCCCAGAAGAAGCGGCCAGGTGTTCTTTAGAGAACAGGTGCATATGCCCCCCCATGCCACCACACAACCCGTCTGGATGACCAATCAGTTCACGCAGGATAAGGATAGGGTCTACGCCGCGCATGAGCAAAGCTGCAGTGCCGCGATGATCCAATGCCATAGCATCACCTTCACGTAATTGGGTAACAACGCCCGCGATGATAGCTTCTTCACCTGTTCCAAGATGCATTTCCCCCGAGATTAGGCCGTTGTGCCAAAGTGTTGCAATGGCTTCTTCGTATAAACGGCTTTTCAGCATAATTGTATAGAGCGACCATAAATCGGGTGGCATAAATACCTCCAATAGTGCTGGTGGCTAACGGTTTGCGTTTGCGGAGAATGGCGTTGTGGCGTGCATGGACAATGCTTGGGAGCAGGAAAAACTTGAAGCCAGAAAACTGCTTGCCATATGTACCGCAGAATCCTATAGATACAATGTAATTATGCCACAAGAATTTAAAAGCATCATTCTATGAGAGTGTTGAAAATCAAGTAATTAATTGACAAAACAGACGAAATTTCATTCAATACAGGAAAAAAACAAAGAAGCGTGGCTGAATTTGATCCAAACAACTGAGTACCAACATGGAACGAAAGAAAGTTATCAGATTGAGCACAAATTTGGGGAAGCAAAGTAAGGGCATGGATTGGGAAGGTGTCGTTATATTGGAAAAGTGAAGTTTGCATATCAGGCATATTTTACAGCTATGGTACTCAATTTTAAACGGATGGTGAGACTGATTACAGGAGTTGGATTCAAAACGAAAGGTATGGTGCTGAGTTAGCCAGGGGACAATTGTCGTTACTGGCAGAAATGGAGAAAATTTCGAACAAATATAGTCTTAATTTTGCATTTGAAATCACAAGTATTGAGCCAAAAGTGATGTTATGCCTTTTTGGAAAGTAAATTTTGCCAAAGAGAAGCCTTTATAAACACCCTCTTCTTTATTCTGACTGCTTATGATTATTTCTTAAGACGTATTACGATAAATTTTTCCAAATGGTGCATCGAATTTTTAATCAATGCTTTTCCAAATGGATAATAATCCAAGGATGGCCAGGTAGCTACCCAACGCAGTAACCGCAAACGACGTTCCATCATAAATGCTTCCATCACTGTTTCAAAATTCATAGGCAAATTACGAACTTTTGTATACCCCTGGAACCTCCGGTTAGCAATATGTATTTTCCATTAATGGAAGTCATCATATCCTCCTTGAAAAAAGGTATTTATAGAATACCTACCACACACCGGGAATTAACCGAAAGCGCACTTGTTTTACATAATCGGAATAACCTGGTAACTCTGTTTGTAGGGTTTGATCTTCTAGTGCTGTACGAATAATCAATAGAATTGCGGTTATGCCACTGGCAAGCATGGACCACCAGGAACCTAATAAAAAGGACACTACCAGTTCGAATAAAAGTGCACCAGCATAAGCAGGGTGCCGAACGAAACGATATGGCCCATCCGTAATCACTTTTTGGTTTCGCTCTGGTTGTA
>JACZIY010000392.1 GCA_014860845.1 Anaerolineaceae bacterium | reverse complement strand
GCAATAATGGCGCCAACAGGAATTCTAGCAGAGCAACTATATACAAATATTCGTTCTTTTCTGCTCGCAAATAACATTATTTCACAGCACGAAATTTGTTATCTTTCGGGAGATACTTCTGAAAAAGACAAAATTATCATCAAGGAAAATCTAAAATCAGGATTAATCAAAGTGGCTGTTGGAACTCATGCTCTCATTGAAGATCCTGTTGAATTTAAAAATTTGGAATTTGTCGTAATAGATGAACAGCATCGTTTTGGCGTAATGCAAAGGAAAAAAATCAGATCCAAGGGCTCAACATCTCATCTGCTTGTGATGACAGCTACACCGATCCCCCGTACGCTAGCATTGACTATTTTTGGCGATTTGGATTTGTCAATCATTGATGAAATTCCTCCAGGAAGAAAAGAAATTAAAACCACTATCATTAATCCTCAAAAAAGATCAGATGCATTTATATTAATTCGTAAAGTGATCGAGGAAGGATTTCAGGCTTTCATAGTCTATCCACTGGTCGAATCTGAGGACGAGGAAATGTCAGATACAAATGCTGCTGTGAATGAATACAATCGATTAAAAAAAGAAGTTTTTCCAGATCTTTCTGTAGGTTTATTGCACGGCAGAATGAAATCAGAAGATAAAGAAAAAGTTATGATCGCCTTCCGTAAAGGGATCTACCAAATTCTTGTGACGACTACGGTAGTCGAGGTCGGTGTAGATGTTCCAAATGCCGCCATAATGATGATTGAAGGAGCTAACCGATTTGGATTATCTCAACTTCATCAATTACGAGGAAGAGTTGGTAGAAGCAATCAACAATCTTACTGTTTATTAGTACCCGAAACAGAAGATGCGATCGAAAATGAAAGACTTAAAGCCATGGTTGCAACAAATGATGGATTTAAACTGGCAGAAATTGATTTATCCCAAAGAGGACCAGGCGATTTTATTGGTATTCGGCAATCAGGCTATAAAGAAATTCGTTTTTCAAATATAATGAATGTTAAACTTATTGAAAAAGCAAGGTCATTAGCTAAAGAAGTTTTGGAGCATGATCCTGATTTTATTAATGAAGATAGTCATTTATTTAAAATTATAATGTCAGAATATTACCAGAAAATGATTGGAGAAAAAAACTAAACATGATAAGAGCTTTATTCCCTGGTACTTTTGATCCGATTCACTGTGGCCACATTGACATTGCAACAAGAGCCTCAAAAATATTTGATGAATTGGTTGTTGCTGTATACGATAGACCATTGAAAAATCTACTCTTTTCGCCAGAAGAAAGACTTTTTCTCACGAAAGAATCTTTATCTGATTTTGGGAATATCAAAGTGACAGGTTACAGTGGATTAACAGTTGCGTATGCCAGAGAAATTAATGCTAAAGTAATAGTTCGTGGTTTAAGGGTAATATCCGACTTTGAGCATGAATTCCGGATGGCGCTGGCAAATAAACACCTTGCCCCGGATATTGAAGTCGCCGCGCTTATAACAAACGAAAAATACACCTTTTTATCATCATCAACAGTGCGAGAAATTGCCTCTTTAGGTGGAGATTATTCTCGCATGGTACCAAAAATTGTAAAAAAAGCCCTGGATAGACGTTTCCTTGAATTAGGTGAAGACCAAACCGTTGTACAGCAAACTTCTTTGCGTGATTAATTTATTTACAGATTATTAGATTTGATATTTCTTGGAGGATTTATGGACATTTTACATCTGGTAGACCGACTGGAAGAGCTATTCAACGAAAGTCGTCCATTGCCCATGATGCGCAAGGTTGTTGTTGACGAAGATAAAATGTTAAGCATTATTGATCAAATGCGTGTCTCCATACCTGAAGAGATAAAAAAAGCGCAACAATTATTAGCACAACGAGACCGCCTTATTGCACAGGGACAGGAAGAAGCAAATCGAACCCTTCAATTGGCAAGAGAAAAAGCTGCCCAGTTGGTAGAAAAAGATGCAATTATTCAAAGCGCTCAAGTACGAGCAAGCCAAATCATTGAACAGGCAAAACAGGAAAGCGAAATCAATAGAATTGAAGCTGACCAATACATCATTACTTCTCTCTCTGATTTAGAGAAAGAATTAGAAGTATTGCTTGTTCAAGTAAAAAATGGCATCCAAGCGCTCCAAAGCATCTCACCATCTCCGAAGTAGTAAGTTTAATTTTCTTTTGCCTTCTTGGCAGGTTTTTCCTTAATAATTTTTGGATCTGCAGGTAAAAGCACTTGTTCAATGACATCATCCATATGTTTTACTAGGACAATATTTAATTGTTTTCGTACTTTTTTGGATAAATCAACAAGATCCTTTTCATTTTTCACAGGAATAAATATTTTTGTAATGCCAGCACGATGAGCAGCTAGAATCTTTTCTCTGATTCCACCGACTGGAAGTATTCTTCCTCGAAGCGTTATTTCTCCGGTTAAAGCAACATCTCGTCGGACTTTTCTATTCGTAAAAGCTGATATTAACGCACTTGCAATTGTAATGCCTGCACTAGGTCCATCTTTTGGAATGCCACCTTCAGGAATATGTATATGAACATCAACATTTTCAAATATTTCCGATTCCACGCCCAATACATCAGCTTTTGATTTCATATAAGATAATGCAGCCTGAGCGGATTCCTGCATTACCTCACCAATCTGACCTGTGATTTGAAGATTGCCTTTACCATCAACGATTAAAACCTCTACAGGCATAATGTCGCCGCCACTTTCTGTCCATGCCATTGCAGTTGCAACACCAATTTCATCTTCATGTTCAGCTTCCAGGTCAAAAATTTGTTGTGGGCCTAAAAATCTCTCAATATGATGTGATTCGATTTTTGTCGGGAAAGTTTTACCTTCCGTTTTTAATCGTGCAATTTTCCTGCAAATTCGGCCAATCTCGCGCTCAAGGTTTCTCACGCCTGCTTCATACGTATAATTTCTGATGATTTGACGTATGGAACCTTCAGGAAATTGTATATTCAAGTCCTCAATCCCGGTTTCATGCAATTGTCTTGGGATCAAGAACTGTTTGGAGATCATAACTTTCTCATCTTCAATATAACTCGAAAATTCTATAACTTCCATTCTATCCAACAATGCTGATGGAATTGAGAGTGTTGTATTGGCCGTTGTTATGAACAAAACCTTGGATAAATCATAATCAATTTCAAGGTAATGATCTGAATATTCTTTATTTTGTTCCGGATCCAATACTTCCAATAATGCAGCAGAAGGATCTCCCCTGAAATCAGAACCTAATTTATCAATTTCATCCAGCATAAACAAAGGGTTGATCATTCCCGCTTTCTTCATGGTCTGCAGTATTCGACCAGGTAATGCACCAATATAAGTTCTACGATGCCCTCGAATTTCTGCTTCATCACGAACGCCACCTAAGGAAACCCTTACAAACTTCTTTCCTAATGCTTCAGAAATCGATCGGCCTAATGAAGTTTTTCCAGTTCCAGGAGAGCCCACAAAACATAATATGGGTTGTTTAGTATCCTTCGGTTTTAATTTTTGGACTGCAATAAATTCAAGAATCCTATCTTTAACTTTTCCTAAACCATAATGGTTTTTTTCTAACACCTGGTTTGCATGTTGTACATCAAGATTATCTTCTGTGCCCTCAAACCAGGGTAAATCCAGAATCCAATCAATATAACTACGTATGATTCCCGTTTCGGGTGACATCGGAGGCATTTGAACAAGGCGATCAATTTCCTTGTTTACGACGAACTTTGCATCGTCAGATAATTGTTTATTTTTAACTTTCTCCCTTAATTCGGAAAGTTCGTTGACAAATAGATCATTTTCACCTAATTCTGCCTGAATCGCCTTCAATTGCTCACGCAAATAATATTCTCTTTGGGTTTTGTCCACTTCGTTTTGGATCTTTGCTTGAATTTCGTCTTCCAATTCCAACACATCCAATTCTTGTGCCAGAATTCCGTTCAATAATTTCAATCTTTCTCTTGGGTTTATTTCTACGATTAATTTATGTCGATCCATTGGGCTGATTGTTATAGCTGAAGAGATCATATCTGTAAGCCACGAGGGATCTTGTATGTTTGCGGCAAATAATTGTGCATCGTCAGACAGGCTTTTATCTAAATGCACACATTTAACAAATAAATCTTTACTGATACGCATCAAAGCTTTAATATGCCGATCATTATTAACTTTTTCTTTAACTACGCGAACTCTCACCCTGATATACGGATCTTCTTGTACAACTTCCAGAATTTCAACCCGTCTTCTTCCCTGGATTAATGCAGAGTAATCACCTTCCGGAAGGGACATTATTTTTCCAACCGAAATTTCTGTACCTATCGGTAAAAAATCAAAATTCTCTTCTGGATGTTCCTCATGATCTACCACATAAATCGCGACGAGTGTTTCAAATTTCTTTAGTGCGGATTGAATTGCATTGTAATTGAGTCCCCCATCTATCAATATTGGTGTCATCATTCTTGGAAATACAATCAAATCCCGTACAATAATCGCGGCACACTCAAATTCACCTTTTTCGTCCGATTCGAAATTAGGAAATTGGTAAAACTCATCAGATCTGTACTTATAAGGGATATCAAAATCGTCTTGATTATCTAAGAACCAATTCTCATTCGTCATTGGTTACCTTTCATATTTAAATTATTTTTTTCCAAATCAAACCAAACATCTCTCATGCCCCCTGCAACAAAAATACTTCCAGCAACAAGAATTAAGTTTTCTTTTCCAGCCAATTTAAGAGCCTTGTCAAAAGCTTCTTCAAGAGACTGCGTTGGAATTGCTCGAACTCCCATCTGATTGACTTTTATTACAAGTTCCTCAGGAGATAAAGCCCGGGGATGAATTGATTTTGTTGTGATCACTATCTTAACTCTTGGCAATAACTCTACCAGCATACCATCAATATCTTTATCCTCGGAAGCACCAAAAACTAAAACAACTGGTATGCCAGGAAAATAATCATCTACAGCGCTTCGCAAACGTAAGGCAGATTCGCGATTATGGGCAGAATCGATGACAATAAAAGGTCGTCGATTTAACACTTCGAATCTCCCCGGCCAAACCACATTGGCAAAACCTTTCCGAATACTGTCATCTGAAATCTGTAGACCATTTTGTCTAAGAACAGTTAAGGTCGTAAAGGCAGTCGCAGCATTTTGGACCTGATGAAAACCTAACAGAGGAATACGAAATTTCGTAGGTTCCCAGTCCTCTCGTCCAGCACTTTCGATGAATGCATTAACTGCAATTTGATCCTCTTTTGGCCAAACAAAGAAATTTTGTCCACTTAGTGATTTAGCAGCTTGAGCGTATAAATAATCCTTTCCTACTTGAAATAATGGAGAATTTCTTTCTTCTGAAATTTTCTTTAGAACTAATAATGCTTCACCTTTTTGAGGAGCTACCACCACCGGTGTATTATTCTTTATAATTCCACCTTTTTCGTAAGCGATTTTTGCCAGGGTATCACCCAGAACATTAATATGATCTAAGGATAAGGATGTAATTACCGATATTAAAGGAGAAACAACATTGGTTGCATCCAGTCTACCACCTAACCCTACTTCAATCACTGCATAATCAATCTGCTTATTTTCAAAATAGATAAATGCCATGGCAGTCATCAATTCGAAGGTAGTAATTTCAGCTACCATTGGAATTTTTGATCTCATTTCATCAACAATTGCAACCATTTCTTCATGCTTCATAGGGATAAAATCGACTTGAATTCTTTCGCAAAAGTCATGTAAATGGGGCGAGGTATAAAAACCAACTTTATATCCTTCTTCATACAAAGCGTGGGCAATAAGGGCAGATGTAGATCCTTTACCTTTTGTTCCAGCAACATGAATAACAGGGAATTTCTTGTGTGGATTATCGAATAATTCCATAAATTTATGCATTCGATCTAAATTAAACTTATCTTCGGTGTAACGCATGTTTCTGGTCATACTGTAATCAATAAATGTATATAAATAATCCAGCGCTTCTTGATATTTCGTTTCGATATCCATTAAAACTCCCACAACAAAGATTAAAGTTGAATTCTACTAAACGCAATTTAATTATGCAAGTACAATTTATTTAAATTTGTATACTCATTTAATAAATGATATGTCTATTTGTTATATTGAAATTAAATTGATTTACCATTTGCTCAAAATCTGAAAGCTAAACGAAGCATTATAACTTCCATTACTTCACGGATTTCAAAAAAATATAATGTATCAATATCAGAAATTGACTTTAATGATGTATGGAAATCAGCAAAATTAGGGATGGCAATCGTTGCCCAAAACGGTAGGATCTTCGAGTCAATGATTGAAACTATCATCGAATACATTGAATCTTCGTATCCAGAAATTCGAGTATCAATAATTTTCAAAGAAAATCTATAAGGAGAAAAAGCATGGACTTGCAGTTAGCTGGTAAGGTAATTTTTATTGCAGGATCAAGTCAAGGACTTGGATATGCAACTGCAGAAGCTTTATTAAACGAGAAAGCAATTCTCATAATCAATGGTCGTAATCAGGATAAGCTTAAATTAGCAGCTGAGAAATTACACCAAAAAACAAACGGTTCCGTTTTTCCATTTCCAGGTAATGTCACAGATGTTAATTTTTCCTCTAAATTATTTGATTTTGTAAAATCAAAATTTGGAAAATTAGATGTTCTTATCACCAATTCTGGTGGTCCAACACCTGGAGCATTCGAATCAATCAGTGATGAATCCTGGTATGGCGCTTTTGAATTATCCTTCCTCTGTCATGTCAGACTGATACGAACAATGTTGCCTTTACTCCGACTATCTGAAACCCCAAACGTGCTGACAGTCACCTCATATTCTGTAAAACAACCTATTCCAAACTTGATTCTTTCCAATTCGATACGCGCAGCAACAGTTGGTCTCACGAAAACCTTAGCGCTGGAATTAGGAAAAGATGGCATTCGGTTTAACTCGATATTGCCAGGATGGACAAAAACCGAAAGAGTAGAATCATTAATGGAAAACCGTGCACAATTGAATAATTCTTCTGTTGATGAGGAAATTAAGAAACAAGCTTTGGAAAGTCCATTAGGCAGGATGGCAAAACCAGAAGAATTTGCGTATGTTGCTGCCTTCCTTGTATCTCCAAGAGCATCTTATTTGACCGGCACAATGCTTTCAGTTGATGGAGGAATGATAAAAGGAATTCTTTAATGGTTTCATTTTCAAGTACAATTGGGAAATTGCATTGTCAATGAATCATTGTAGGAGAATACTTGAGCCAAGAAAAAACATTATTTAATCAATTAGAAAGAATTCTACCGCTTGTTGAAAAACCAGGCAGGTATGTAGGTGGTGAATATAATTCCGTTGTAAAAAATTGGGAAGAAATTTCCACAAAAATAGCCCTCGTCTTTCCTGATATATACGATATTGGGTTATCGAATCTGGGACTCCAAATTCTTTATGAAAATATTAATCAACGTGTGGATTGCCTGGCAGAAAGAGCATATTCTCCATGGCAGGACATGGAAGAATTGCTCAGAAAAAATGAAATTCCTTTGTATTCATTAGAGTCCAAATCTCCTTTAAAAAAATTTGATATTATTGGCTTCACGCTACCTTACGAGACCCTCTATACGAACATGCTAAATTTATTGAATCTGAGTCAAATTCCGATCCGTTCAGAGGAACGAGGAAAAGAATTTCCGCTCATTGTTGCAGGTGGTCATGCAACTTACAATCCCGAACCTATGGCTCCTTTTATAGATGCATTCCTGATCGGAGAAGGTGAAGAAATCCTGTTAGAAGTCATTAACGCATATCAGACATGGAAAAAAGATGACCTGTCCAAAAATGAATTATTGCTGAAAATTTCTTCGATTGATGGCGTTTATGTCCCATCGCTGTATGATCCTCAATACAATTCAGACGGAACTTTCCTCAAAATGAAGATCAAAAACAAAAATGCACCCAGGAAGGTGACAAAGCGAATCATGGGTAAACTTCCTTATGCCCCCACTCGTTTTATCGTTCCTTCAATTGGTGTAGTTCACAACCGCATCGCCGTTGAAATCATGCGCGGTTGCACACGAGGATGTCGCTTTTGTCATGCTGGAATGATTAATCGTCCCATCAGGGAGAGGACAGTTCAGGAAATCATACAAACGATCGAAACGGGTCTTGAAAATACTGGATTTGAAGAAGTTGCCTTATTATCATTGTCATCAAGTGACTACACGAATGTTCTTGATTTGGTTGAAGAAATTAGCAATAAATTTGCTGGAAAAAACTTAACCATTTCTTTACCTTCATTAAGGATTGACTCTTTTTCAGTGGATTTGATGGAGAAGCTGAAAGGCTCTCGTCAGGGCGGATTTACCCTGGCTCCGGAAGCGGCATCCGAAAGAATGCGCAAAATTATCAACAAACCAATCTCAGAAGATATGTTACTAACAACTGCTTTCGAGATTTTCAAACGTGGTTGGCATACGTTAAAGCTTTATTTTATGATTGGACATCCATCAGAAACATTGGAAGATGTTGCCGAAATTGCCGCTTTATGTAAAAAAGTTCTTGCTGTTGGTGTAAAAGCAATTGGTAGAAGAGCAAAAGTGCACGCTGGTGTATCCACTTTTGTTCCAAAACCACATACACCTTTTCAATGGGTGGCATGCGATCAGCAGGATTCTATCCGCCAGAAACAAAATCTTCTTCGCGAGGAGCTGAAAGGTCCTGGGTTGAAATTTAATTGGACTGATCCAAAAGAGACAGTTATGGAAGCCTGGTTATCACGAGGTGATCGAAGATTAGCTGATGTTATTGAAACAGCCTGGAAAAACGGAGCGAAGTTTGATGCCTGGCAGGATTTTAAAAATTACGATATCTGGATTCGAGCTTTTTCTGAAGCAAATCTGGAACCTGATTTTTATGTCCATCGGGAACGAAGTATTGATGAGGTTTTTCCATGGGATCATATACATCCAGGTGTAAAGAAATCATACTTAAAAACAGAATATCTCAATAGCCTTTCATTGAGATTACGCGGTGATTGTAGAGAGCAATGTTATGCATGTGGTATCACGCAGACTTTCAACAATTTGCGGAAAGAAGACCCCGGAATTATTTGGAAGTGCCCGAACCTATCACCCGTAAGGAGTAAAAATGAATTATCGTTACCGAATTAATTACTCAAAAAAAGAAGGTATGCGATACACTTCCAACCTGGATATTCATAAGATGTGGGAAAGAACATTCAGAAGGGCAAAACTTCCTTTAACATACAGTCAGGGTTTCCATCCTCAGCCAAAAATTCAACAAGCCAGTCCATTACCACTAGGTTTCCTGAGTGATTATGAAATCGTCGATTTTTTTCTCGATCAGGAAATTGATTTGTTATCCTTGGAAACTACACTTACAAATTCACTTCCGTCAGGAATTTCGATAAATTCCATTGTCCAGATTAATCCGATAGTACCGGCTTTACAAACCCAGACAATCGCTTCGGAATATGATGTATATTTCCTGGAGGAATTTGATACGAACAAAATTGGCGAAAAAATTCATGAACTAAAAAGCAAAGATACAGTTAATCGAGTCCGAAGAGCAAAACCCTATGACCTTCGGCCACTCATAATTGATCTTGATATCTCGCTGGAGAAACCTTGTTATCTCAAAATGCTCCTTAAATCTAAAGATGGCGCAACTGGCCGACCAGAAGAGGTATTACGTGAGCTGGACATTCCTTTGGAGTTTACGAGAATTATTCGGAAAAAGATAATCCTGGCAGATGAAATGGTTGAAAATTAATAACGGTTATGTCAACTGAATTTTATTTAATCAGGCAATGCTCAAATCTTTTGTGTAATTTTCGTTATCCTGCCCCTAAAAATTCCGGGATTGGGGTTAATTGTCCAAAATGCAAATCAAATACTTTTGTAATTCATGAATTAAATCTTAATCATGAAGAGACTTTCGCAAGTGAAAATTTTCATCCTTCCAGTAAATTAGAGGTCGTGCTCGATAATATTCGTTCTACTTTTAATGTTGGCGCGATTCTGAGATCATCCGATGGTGTAGGGATTAAAAAAATACATCTTTGTGGAATCACCCCTTCCCCCACCAATCCAAAAGTTCACAAAACTTCATTAGGATCAGAATTTACAGTAAATTATGAATCTCATCCGAATACTGTATCTCTCATAAAAAGACTGAAGGAAAACGGTTATATAATTTGGGCATTAGAAAAAACACCGATGTCTCAATCCATTTTCAATTACAAAATTACTGAATCCTCGCATCCGACAATTCTTGTTGTAGGCAACGAAATCGCGGGAATAGATCCTGATGTCTTGAAGGAATGTGATACTCACTTGCACATTCCTATGAAAGGTTTAAAGAATTCATTAAATGTTGCCATTGCTTTTGGTATTGCGGTTTATTCATTGTCGCAAAGCAACTTTTCCTCATCAATATCTCTCCAGGATTAGCTATGCCTATTTATGAATATATTTGTAATGAATGTGACCAAAAATTTGAAGCATTAAGGAAATTTACACAGGCCGATGATCCAATTTCTTGTAAAATATGTCTTTCGTCATACACCAAACGAGTCGTTTCAGTTTGTAACTCTACCAGTCAGGGAATATCTTTATCAGGAAATGGATGTGGTTCATGTTCAAGTGGAAATTGTTCATCATGCCATCATTAGAGGAGAAATATGAAGTTTAATTT
>JACZIY010000048.1 GCA_014860845.1 Anaerolineaceae bacterium | reverse complement strand
TTCTGACATTTTCCTTTATTTCCCTTCTTCTGTCTGTCCTTCTATTTCAAGCAAAAGCTGTAATAGTCCAGATCGGAAATCTTCCGATTTTTTTGCAGATTCTTGCAAAGCTAAAATATCATCCTGAACAATTGTCAGTGTCTCAGAAATTTCTTTTATGGATGTTTGAATAATGCCAAGGTCATCTTCCATGCTATCAGCGCGATCTTCCAGAATACTCACTCTACCTGCAACTTTTTCCACTGCATCTAATCTGGTTCTGATACCTTGAATATCTGTCTGCATCGTTGTTGTGAGATCATTCAATAATGTGATCTGATTTTCTAATCTACTTGCTTCAGAAACAGTCGCATACCGCAAACCACCATTGGTGGCTGAAAGAATTCCCAGGGTGATTAGTATGGTAAGAACGATTGAGAAAATAGCCGTTCCTAAAAGGCTCCATATTAATTGAGATCGGGTGATCAATTCTTCGGATGTACTTTTATCGGGTTGTTTTTCATGATTAATTTCTTGCGAGTCTACTTTTTCAGAGACAACAGAATCTTTACTTTCTACTATTTTGGCTTGAGAAATGTCTTCAACGGTATGTTCTGGGCTTATCACACCATCGCTTATCTCGACTTCAACTTCCCTGTTGAGGGTTTGGTTCACGGCTTCCACCTTTTTTTCTGGTTCCTCCTCATATATTTCAACTTCTGCTTCAATAATTTCCTGTTCCGATTCATCTATCACTTTTTCTAACCTGGATATTTCATCGAGATTTTCTTCATCAGGTAATCCTTGTTCATAATCATCTAATTCGGCATCATAGGTTTGTTCAACTTCTACTGATTCAGATTTGGTTTCATCCCGAATTGAATTGACGAAAGATTGAAAATCAGGTGGTAGTTCAGAAGATTGATAGGTGAGGTATGGTTTTATTGATTCGAATGAGTTCTCACCAATGCCTGTCACGCGACGCAAGTCCTCCAAATTTGAAAATGGGCGATTATCTATGATTCTCTGTGCCAGTGCAGAACCAATACCTGGTACGGTCGCCAATTCATCCTGAGTTGCAGCATTAATATTTATTTTCACGAAATTTTTCATCATTTTTTCCTTTCATTTGGTCTAAAAACAGATTTAAAATAACTAATATCCAAAGCTTGTGGTCTTTTTTCTGGTTGATAAAGCTGTTGGGATTGCCATAAACAAACCAACCAGAAAACCTCCGATATGTGCCCACCAGGCAACACCCCCCATTGAAACTCCACCAGACCCTGTCATCGAAATTAACCCTGACCATAATTGAGTGAAAAACCATAAACCCAGGTAAATGAGAGCAGGAATCCTAACAAACCAGGGAAATATAAATACCGGGATAAGAGTCAGTACTCTGGCTGTCGGAAAAAATAAAAAATAAGCGCCTAACACCGCTGCAATTGCACCACTTGCGCCGACAGAAGGAATATCTGCGGAACCAAAAATAGATTGCACGATACCAGCGCTGATTCCTCCAATGAGATAAAAAAGTATAAATTTTGTGCTGCCAATGCGATCCTCAACATTATCCCCAAAAATAAATAAAATCCACATATTACTCAGGAAATGGAGCCAACCGCCATGCAAAAACATATGAGTAACCAGTGGTGTCCAGGTTGGAGGTGAGAAAAGATCCAATCTTGAGGGGATTAATCCTAACGTTTCAATTAAATTTGAGAGATCAATGGCTGGCAGGCGTAGCTCATACAAAAAAACAATCGTATTGATAAGGATGATTACCCAGGTAATGATTGGGGCTGAACGGGATTGAACAGTATCTCGTAAAGGTATCATCGATAAAATTTCTCCTAATACTAGTATAGCTGTTCTGAAAATGAAGTGCAAATGACTGCAATTGGTATGAAAAAACCCCTGCTTTTTGGGCAGAGGTTTTTTGTTTTTTGGCCTAGGTTATTTATACGAGTGTTACTTGTGTAGCCTGCGGGCCTTTTGGACCATCTTCAATGTTGAATTCAACTTGTTGTCCTTCAACCAGTTTGCGAAAACCAGTTGTTTGAATAGCAGAATAATGGACAAAGACATCGGGGCCGTTCTCGCGGGCGATGAAACCAAAACCCTTAGTCTCGTTGAACCATTTGACGGTTCCTTGGATACGTTCAGACATGAAAATCCTCCTAAAAAAACTATTGATTGGGGAAGCTTAGTGTTTTTGTCTGAAGTGGGAATATTGCTTTTGGAATAATAGCTCCGCAGACAGATATTCATTAAAACTTCTTCTGTAAAACGACGTGCTTCGTACTATAAGCAATAATATAGCAGTAGGATGGTGAAATGTCAATTGAAGAACGAATGGAAAATATAATTCTCATAGAAATGGGCTATAATCTCGTTGATGGAATCCCCCAACACCCCCTCACTATCAGCAAATCGTCAAATTGCTATGGCAGCTGGAACTGTCATGATCGCTTATGTTTTCAGCAGTGTCATTAATTTGGCAAAAGGGGTGGTGATCCTCAGAGCTTTTGGTACCGGCATGGAAAACGAGGCGTTTTGGGCTGCCAACAGGGTATCCGAAGTTTTATTTAATCTGGTCGCCGGTGGGGCATTGGCATCGGCTTTTATTCCTACATTTTCAACTTTTTTGGCACATAAACAAAAAGAAAATGCATGGAAATTAGCTTCCTCCATTATCAATTTGGTACTGATAATCATCAGCGCTGTAGCGATTTTGGTAGCAATATTCGCTCCACAGGTAGTGCGATACATCCTGGCACCAGGGTTTGTGAATGATCCTGAAAAGTTTCAATTGACTGTCCAGTTACTCAGGATCATATTGCCTTCAACCGTTATTTTCAGCATTTCAGGCTTAATGAT